>CAZHHV010000144.1:3346-4745 GCA_964532335.1 uncultured Nitrospiraceae bacterium | reverse complement strand
CTATGCGCCCTTTTCCCTTTGCTTATTATTGTTATTGCATTGCTTCCACCTATGGCATCTAAAGGATATACCAAAAAATGTTCCTACTGTGCAGAGATTATTAAAGAAGATGCAAATTTTTGCAAACACTGCGGCAAGGAGCAGCCTATAGAGATGTTCAAGGTATCCTCATATAAGGATTAAACCATGATATGCGCTACGATACCCCTCCCCCGTCAATATCCCTAATATCTCTCTATATCTTGCCGCTGTCTTTTCAACAATCTCATCCGGAAGTTTGGGGCCGGGATATGTCTGGTTCCAATCAAGGGTTAAAAGATAGTCCCGGACAATCTGCTTGTCAAAGCTGTCCTGACTTTTTCCGGGCTTATAATACTTCATAGACCAGAAGCGCGATGAATCAGGAGTAAGAATTTCATCAATCAGAATCAACTTATCATTATAAAGACCAAACTCCATCTTTGTATCTGCGATTATTATTCCTTTTTTCTCTGCCATCTCCCTCGCCTTTTTATAGACCTTAAGGCTTGTATTCCTGAGCTTGTTTGCAGTATCATCACCGACAATCTTCCTCATCTCATCAAAGCTTATGTTTATGTCATGCCCCTCTTCTGCCTTTGTGCTTGGAGTGAATATCGGCTCATCAAGCCTTGATGATTCAACAAGCCCATCAGGAAGTTTTATCCCGCAGACTGTGCCTGATTTTTTGTATTCATTCCACCCGGAGCCTGAGAGATACCCTCTCACAACGCATTCAACAGGCATGGGCTTTGCCTTTTTTACGAGCATGCTTCTGCCTTCAAGGATGTCTTTGTATTTATGCAGAGCCTTCGGATAGTCTTTTACATCAGTTGCAACAATATGGTTTTCCATTATGTCCTTCATCTGATTAAACCAGTATATTGAAATCTGTGTAAGAATCCTGCCCTTATCAGGAATCCCGTTCGGAAGAACGACATCAAATGCGGATACCCTGTCCGTTGCTATTATCAGAAGATAGTCATCTGTCTCATAGACATCGCGCACCTTCCCGCGTCTGAGAAATTTTATACCCTTTAAATCAGTTTCCATCAGTATTTGAGCCATTGCTTCCTCCTGAAAAGCTTTTCTAATTCCACTGCAAAGAATACCACAGATGATATGGCGAGTGTAAATATTAATTCATTTAGAGTCAAAGGCTCTGTCTTAAATACCGTAGTTAAGAATGGCACATATACAGTTATAATCTATCTCTATCAACTCATCCCGCACTTGGGGTATATCATATAATGAAGTTCTTTCAACTTATTCTTTTCCTCTGCTTTAAGTTTCTTGTGTTTTTCCTCCTCAATCTTCTTCAATCTCTCATACTCCATCCTTGCAATATACCCTGCTTCCCTTTCACTTGGTCTCATTGTTA
>CAZHHV010000144.1:2898-3336 GCA_964532335.1 uncultured Nitrospiraceae bacterium | reverse complement strand
TGAGCCATTGCTTCCTCCTGAAAAACTTTTCTAATTCAACAGCAAAAAACACAACAGATGACACGGCTATTGTAATCATCAATTCATTAAAACTCAACGGCTCTGTCCTGAATATCGGATTAAGGAAAGGCACATATATCGTTGCCATCTGCAAAGCAAAACTCAGCATCACTGCGCCAAACATTGCCTTGTTTGAGAAAAATCCTATTTTGCACAAGGACTCCTTCTCTGACCTTATTGCAAGTGCATTGCCAAGCTGTGTAAGGCATAACACCGTGAACACCATTGTCTGCCAGTGCGAATTGCCAGTTTTAATTGACCATGCCTGAACTGAAAGAGTAAGCGCCGCCATCAAAAGCCCGACCCATATCGCAAAGAATCCAATGCCGCCTGCAAATATGCTCTCCTTAGGGTCGCGCGGAGGCCTCTTCATCACAT
>CAZHHV010000144.1:0-2888 GCA_964532335.1 uncultured Nitrospiraceae bacterium | reverse complement strand
AAGCACGATGCAGCCCATTAAAAGCCCGACCCAGATTGCATGAAGTCCTAATCCATGGGCAAATATGCTCTCTTTTGGATGTCTTGGCGGTCTGTTCATTATATCACCTTCTGCAGGTTCAACAGAGAGCGCAAGCGCAGGAAGCCCGTCAGTCATCAGATTTATCCATAAAATATGAATCGGAAGCAAAGGAATAGGAAGGCCGATTAAAGGAGCAAGGAACAAAGTCCATATCTCTCCTGAATTTGTTGAAAGGAGATATTTAACAAATTTTCTTATGTTGTCATATATCTTTCTTCCCTCTTTTACCGCCTTTACAATAGTCGCGAAATTATCGTCAAGGAGAATCATGTGGCTTGCTTCCTTTGCCACATCAGTGCCTGTGATTCCCATTGAAATCCCGATGTCTGCTCTTTTTAATGCCGGAGCGTCATTTACGCCGTCGCCTGTCATTGCGATGAACTGCCCCTTGTCCTGAAGCGCTTTCACAATTTTCAGTTTCTGCTCTGGCGCAACACGCGCATAGACCTTTATGACTTCAACCCTTTCCTCGAATTCTTTTAAGGATAACTTCTCAAGTTCTCTTCCAGTTATGGTGTTAAAGTGCACATCATCTTCCTCAATAATGCCTATTCTTCTTGCAACAGCCCATGCAGTAATCGGATGGTCTCCTGTAATCATCACAGGCGTTATCCCTGCCTTCTTGCACATGGAGACCGCTTCTCTTGCCTCCTCCCTCGGAGGGTCCATTATTCCTACAAGGCCTATGATTATAAGTCCTCTTTCCACATTCTCATGGGACATATCTGAGGGAAGCTCATTCCATCCCCTTATCGCAATGCCGAGAACCCTGAGTCCGTCAGCAGCCATCTTCTCATTAATCTTGTGAATCTCTTCCCTGTCTATCTCTACTGTCCCGCCTGCTTTGAGGATGCCGTCTGATTTTTCCATAAGAACTTCAATCGCACCTTTGGTGAAAGAGATAAAATTAGAGCAGTAGAGCAGCAGCCCAGTAGAGCAGTAGTCACTTAAGGGAATTTTTTTATTTTTTATCTGCTGATCTGTTGCTCTGCTGTTCTGCTGCTTTATTCTGTGAAATGTTGTCATGCATTTTCTTTCGGAATCTAACGGTATTTCCTCAACTCTCGGGAACAACTCTTCACGCGAAGGCTTATCAAATCCGTTTTCTCTGGCAGCAGAAAAAAGAGCAACCTCTGTGGGATCGCCGATGATATTCCCATCCCTGTCAGCTTTCGCGTCATTGCTCAAAGCGAGAGCGTTCAAAAGAGTTGAAAGATGCGGGTTAGAAACTAAAAGTTTTTCCACACCTCTGTTTCCCAATTTTTCATTCTCAATAAGTTCCCCGTTAACATACATCTCTTCCACCCTCATCCTGTTCTGTGTCAGCGTCCCTGTTTTGTCAGAGCATATGTATGTGACGGAGCCGAGGGTCTCAACAGCAGGGAGCTTTCTTATCAGGGCATTCTGATTAACCATCTTCTTTGCGCCGAGGGCAAGGGAAATGGTTATCACAGCCGGAAGCGCTTCAGGAATCGCTGCTACGGCAAGGGATATGGCGGTCAGAAGCATCAGCAAGAGCTGCTCGCCTCTTAATATCCCGATACCAAAAACAATTGCGCATATTGCAAGCACAGCAATGGCAAGCTTCTTCCCAAATGCAGCGAGCCTTTTTTGAAGGGGTGTTTTTACCTCTTCTTCCTCCTGAAGCATGGTTGCAATCTTTCCAAGCTCGGTGTCCATTCCGGTAGCCGCTGCAATACCGGCGCCTCTGCCGTAAGACACGATAGTGCCTTTGTATGCCATATTTTTTCTGTCACCGAGCGGCAGCATCTCGTCATGCAATGCCTTTATATTTTTTTCTACCGGGATAGATTCGCCGGTAAGGGCTGCCTCTTCAACTTTCAACTGTGCGGTTTCTATCAGCCTCATATCAGCAGGAACTACCTGCCCTGCCTCAAGCAATACAATATCGCCCGGAACAATTTCTACTGCGGGGATATTTGCAGGCTTTCCATCTCTTATTACAGTGGCAATCTGCGCTGCCATTTTTTTCAATGCTGCCATCGCCTTTTCCGCCCTGTATTCCTGAATAAATCCTATGACGGCATTAAGGACAACGATTACTATAATGGCTATGGTATCCGCGGGTTCGCCGATAATGCCGGAAATTATTGCAGCAGCAATCAGAACAAGAATCATGAAGTCCTTGAACTGGTCAAGGAACATCATAAAAAGAGTTCTCTTTTCTTTTTCCTTTAATTCATTCGGGCCATATTCGAGCAGCCGCTTCTGCGCCTCTTCTGAAGAAAGCCCTTTTGAAGACGACTGCAGGTCGTCTAATATATCTTTAGTCTCTTTCTGATGCCAGTGCATAAACACCCCTTTAGAATTAATCAGACAGTCCCTGAAGGAATCATCCCTTTTTATGATTTATATGAAGACTGATACTCTGTCTGAATCATGTTTTTTTGCCGAGGGCTTCGACCCTCTCGCAGACATTCGCCAACTGAGGCTCTTTGCCTCCTATCCTGTACATGAAATATATGGAAAGCCCGAGCAGGGCTGCGCCGGCCGCGACAACGGCAGGGCTGCGGAAATGTCCCGGCAATGTTTCATGAAGCCCCCATACTCCAAGATAAAGATTAAGGCTGCTGACCATTTTATCGTTCTTTCAGGTATCCTCTTACCCATTACTATGCCGAATATTATCCCGATGGCATTGGAAATGAGCATACCAAGCGTTGTCCCAAGCCAGACAGGAATGATGGTGTTGTATTCCACGGCAAGGGCTATCGTTGCCAATTGGGTCTTGTCACCCATCTCAGCTAAAACAACAAACAGAAGCGAGGCTAAAAAAGCTGGCATAT
>CAZHHV010000143.1:0-4806 GCA_964532335.1 uncultured Nitrospiraceae bacterium | reverse complement strand
TGCATTAAAAGAACTTGATGTTACCATACTACATGAACTAATATTTAAGAAACTGCTGGATATTTCTGAGGTAACATACGAGATGGACGCAGCGGAAACAAAGGATATGGTCAGAAAAGGGATTTATGATGCGGCATTTTTCCTGAATCCTACTGGAGTTAAGGATGTTGAGAGGGTTGCTCTTTCATCCGCCTCAAGCGGAGAAAGGATGCCGCCAAAGTCCACATATTTTTACCCCAAGCTTTTAACAGGCATGGTTATGTATAAATTCAGTGAATAGTGTCAGTTAAAGATTTCTTCTGACACTATTCACTGACACTGACCACTAAAAAAAGGAGGATTTTTATGTCGGTTAAAGTAGCGATTAACGGATTCGGAAGGATTGGAAGGATTTTTTTAAGGGCCAGCGCGGCATGCAAGGATTTTGAGATTGTTGCCATAAATGACCTTACAGACGCAAAGACCCTTGCGCACCTGCTTAAGTACGACTCTGTGCACGGGATATTTAATGCAGATGTAAAAGCCACTGACAGCGGCATAAGCGTCAACGGAAAGGAAATAAAAATCCTTGCTGTCACAGAGCCAGAGAAGCTTCCATGGAAAAGTCTCGGCGTTGATGTTGTCCTTGAGTCAACAGGCAGGTTTACAGACAGTGCCTCCGCCTCAAAACATCTTGACGCAGGAGCAAAATGGGTGATAATATCAGCGCCTGCAAAAGACCCTGATGTTACAGTATGTCTTGGAGTAAACGAAGAGATGCTGGACCCTTCAAAGCATAAGGTAATCTCAAATGCATCTTGCACAACGAACTGCCTTGCGCCTGTTGCAAAGGTGCTGCATCAGGAATTCGGCATAGTGAGAGGGTTAATGACAACAATCCATTCATATACCAATGACCAGCGCATTCTGGACCTTCCGCATAAAGATTTAAGAAGGGCAAGGGCTGCTGCAATGTCAATGATACCTACAACAACCGGCGCTGCAAAGGCAGTGGGCCTTGTTTTGCCTGAACTAAAAGGCAAGCTTGACGGCATGGCAATAAGGGTTCCGACCCCCAATGTATCTGTTATAGACCTTGTGGCTGAACTTAAAAAAGATGTGACTGCAGAAGAAGTGAATGCAGCCTTGAAAAAGGCGGCTGAAGGTAAAATGAAGGGGATTCTTCAATATACAGAGGAGCCTGTTGTATCCATAGACTTTAACGGCAATGCCCATTCTTCTATTGTTGACGCATCTGTTACAAAAGTTCTGGAAGGCAGAATGGTAAAAATCATAGCATGGTATGATAATGAGACAGGTTACAGTTCGCGGGTTCGCGACCTGATAATCTATCTCACAAAGAGGAGTTAGTCTGAAATGGCAAAAAAAAGCAATAATCCTGTCCCGATTAAAGATGTCCTGAACAAACTTACGATTGAAGAGCTGGACATTAAAGGCAAGAGGGTTTTTATAAGGGCGGACTTTAATGTGCCGCTGGATGATAACCTTACAATCACCGATGACGGCAGGATTCGTTCCACTCTGCCGACAATAGATTATGCGATAGACGAAGGAGCAAAGGTTATACTTAGCTCCCATCTTGGAAGGCCCAAAGGAAAGGCAGATCCCAGATTTACCCTTGCTCCTGTTGCAAAGAGGCTTCAGAGGCTTCTTGGCAAGGAGGTTATCTTTGCGCCTGATTGCATAGGGCCGCATGTAGAAAGCATTGTTTCAAAGATGAAAGAAGGCGATGTCCTCCTTCTGGAGAATCTCAGGTTCCATCCAGGCGAAGAACGAAACGAGGAAGAATTTGCCAAGGCGCTTGCAAGGCTTGCCGACTGTTATGTTAACGATGCATTTGGAACAGCGCACAGGGTGCACGCATCAGTGGTCGGCATCACAAAGTTTCTGCCTTCAGCGGCAGGTTTCCTGATGAGAAAGGAAATAGAATATCTTAAGGGCACAGTGCACAATCCTGTAAGGCCGTTTGTTGCCATACTCGGAGGCGCAAAGGTCTCAGGTAAGATAGGCGTTCTTGAAAATCTTGTTGATAAGGTTGACAAGGTAATAGTTGGCGGCGGAATGGCATACACTTTTATTAAGGCCATGGGATACGAAGTCGGAGATTCGCTTGTGGAAACAGAGATGCTTGAATTTGCAGAGATGATACGGAAAAAACTTATAGCCAATAATGTGAAGTTTTATCTTCCTGTTGACAGTGTAATAGCACAGAGCATGGAAGCCGGCTCCGAGACAAAACTGGTTACTACGCAGGAGATTCCAAAAGGCTGGAGGGCGCTCGATATAGGCCCGGCGTCTGTCAAACTTTTCTCCGAGGCGTTGCAGGATGCAAAGACGATAATATGGAACGGCCCTATGGGTGTTTTTGAGCTAGATGCGTTTTCAAGGGGCACTTTCGGCATTGCCCATTCAGTGGCTGACGCATATGCTCTCACGATAGTCGGCGGAGGAGACACAGACCTTGCAGTGCACAAGGCTGGTGTATCCGATGCGATATCTTTTATATCAACAGGAGGCGGGGCATCGCTTCAGCTGCTTGAGGGAAATGAACTGCCCGGCATAGCTGCGCTGACTGATAGAAAAGAAGAATAGGTTTTTTGCTGACAGCTATAAGCTAAGAGCTATCAGCTATTCACGGGCGATTAGCTCAGTGGGAGAGCGCTTCCTTCACACGGAAGAGGCCGTGGGTTCGATACCCTCATCGCCCACCATTTTGAAATTGCCTTATCCGCCGATTTGTGACATTGCCTGAAAGACATTAAGGTCGGCACTGTCGCTGATATTGTGCCTTTCGGGTTTTATCTCGATTGCAAGTCTGAGGAGTCTTTCGATTTCGTCGTCAGGCGCGCCGCCTCTTAAAGCTGGCTTTAAATCAATCTCTGTTTCAGAGAATAAACACGGCTTGAGCTTTCCGTTTGAAGTCAGTCTCAGGCGGTTGCACTCTTCGCAGAAGTGGTGTGTTATTGCGCTTATAAAACCGATAACTCCCTGCGCATCTTTAAGCCTGAAATATTTTGAAGGCCCGTTTTTTCTTACGCGAACTGGCGTGAGTGGGCCGAGTGTCTCAACAATGGATTTTATCTCATCGCAGGGTATGTATTTATCCGCACTCCAGAACCCGCGGCTTCCAAAGGGCATAAACTCTATAAACCTGACATGGTAATCGCTGTTGAGAGTTATTTTTGCAAAGTCTATTATCTCATCGCCGTTAAGCCCTTTGATAGGAATCATGTTTATCTTTACAGGCAGCAGCCCGCTTTTCCTTGCAGTTTCTATCCCGCGGAGAACAACATTAATATCCCCGCCCCTGGTTATCTCTGTAAACCTTTCGGGCCTGAGGGAATCAAGGCTTACATTCACCCTGTCAATGCCTGACTCTATGAGTTTTTCCACATACTTTTCAAGCAGGATGCCGTTTGTTGTAATGCTGAGGTCTTCTATGCCGGGGATATTTTTTATTGAGGAAGTCAGGCTGGTAATGTCTTTTCTTGCCAGGGGCTCGCCGCCTGTTATCCTGATTTTTCTGACGCCGAGCCCCGATGCTATTCTTATTATTCTTAGTATCTCTTCGTAAGACAGAATCTCTTTGTGCTCTATCAGCCGCAGTCCATCAGAAGGCATGCAATAGATACAGCGCAGGTTGCATCTGTCAGTGATGGAGATGCGCATGTAATCTATTGTCCTGTTAAACTTATCTCTCAGCTCTGCCATTTACCCCGTTAGAAATAATGCCCCGCTGGAATTTCTAACGGGGTTTACTTCTTGCCTTTTTTGTTCATTTCCTCCAGCTTCTTCTTTGCGAGGGCAGCTTCTCTGGATTTGGGATATTTTTCTTTAAGCTGTTCAAGAATCCCTCTTGCGGCTTTCTTATCGCCCATCTCAATGAATGAATCCCCCTGTTTTAAAAGAGCAGCCGGAGACTTTTCACTGTTTGGATAGTTTTTCAGGAGCACGTCATATTCAACAATTGCTCCTGCGTAGTCTTCTTCAGCGTAATATGTTTCAGCTATCCAGAACTGGGCATTGCCTGCAAGCTTATCTTTCGGAAATTCTTTCTGGAACGCATCAAATTTATCTCGCGCCTCTTTGTATTTTTTGTCTTTGAAAGAGGCATAGGCTGCCCCATATAGTTTTACAGGATCTTTTACTTCAGGGGTTTTTGTCTCCGAAGCCTTTATCTCTTCAGTATCGGTTTTCTTTTCTTTTTTTACATCAGGCTTGTCTTTTGCCGTGGTGTCAGTTTCTGTTTTTGCAGAGAGCTTTGTCTGCATTTCCTTCACCTGCGTTTCAAGGGCGGTTATCTGAGAGCGTAACAGGTCCATCTCCGAAGATTTGTCTTTCAGAGACTTGTCAATAAAATATTTATTCTCATCAAACCTTCCTGTCAAAGATTGTAAATCTTTTGAGATTTCCGAGACCTCTGAGCGCAGTGACACCATGCTTTCTCTCATTGCATTAAGCGAATCTTCTTTTGCTGATTTTTCTTTAAGTTCAGCAAACTCTGCCTTAAATGCAGATTTTGTCTCTGAGGCCTCTTTCTTTATATCATAGGAATCTTTTTTTTGTTGATTAACGTCAGCCTTCATCAGCTCAAGCTCATCAGTTATACAGCCTGAAACAAACAACGCAAGAATAAGAACAAACCATTTCACTTATTTGCCTGCTTTTCCTGATACAAACTGAACTCTTCTGTTTTGCTGCCAGCAGTTTTCAGTCTGATCTTTGCAGAGCGGTTTCTCCTCGCCATAACTTATTGTGTCCAGCCTGTTTTTTGTCTCGCCTACCTATACAATTTAATCCCTTGCT
>CAZHHV010000142.1:0-4840 GCA_964532335.1 uncultured Nitrospiraceae bacterium | reverse complement strand
CAACAGAATCGTGGTAGTCAAAGTTAACATACTGCGCAAGGTCTTTAAGATGCATCCCCGAATTTGCAAGAAGATACCGCGGAATAAGGTTGCCGGATGTTGATTTGGATGCCGCAAACGCCACTGTCTTGCCTTTAAGCTCAGAAATCTTGCTAATCCTTGAGTCTTTCTTGGTGATTATAACGCTCTTGTAGGCTGCGTGCCCGTCTACGCCCTTCGGTTTTAAAATACATACAGCTCCGTATTTTGCGTGCGCCTCAAGATATGTCAGAGGCCCGAACAATGCAATATCTATCTCGCCGTTGCCGAGTGCGGCAACTGTTTCTTCGTATTTTTTCCTCAGCGCAAGCTCATAATGATACGGGGTATTTTCTGAAAGATAATCAAGGAGGGGCTGATATTTTTCATAGAGTATCCTGGGATTGTCTCTGGGAATCACACCGAAATGCACAAGCCGTTTCCCTTTGATCTTTTTTAAGGCAGCCGCATCCGTATTAACAGTGCGGTACATCTTTCTGATTGAATCATAAGCTCCGTCTGATATCTTCACAAACCTGTCTATCATCATTGCATCAAGTATCTCTTTGCCCTTTGCTGTTTTATCCATTCCCACAAAGGCGTCCCCTATTTTTTTCCTCAGGGAAGGAGCGAGATCTTTTGTTACTACAACAGGAGGAATGCCGAAAGGCGGCGAGCGTTTTATGACCTTTGTCTGTTTTGCATAGGGAGAATCAGTTTTTAACATATATTCATAAACAAGACTTTCAACCGCTGCCCCGTCAACAACCTTCTTCGCAACGAGTTCTACCGACTTGTTGTGGCTGTAGCTGTACATAACCCTTTTAAAAAACTTCTCAGGCGCTAAATTCATTGTTTTCAGCAAATATGCGGGATACAGCTTGCCGGTGTTTGACCTCGGATCAGTAAAAGCGAATTCTTTCCCCTTTAATTCAGCAAAGGAGTTAATGGGGTTCTCTCTATGAACGATTATGTATGAATGATATACGGGCTTACCGTTCACACTCGGCGCAACAAGCAGTTCAACCCCGAATTTATCATGATTTTTAACATACGGGGCAGAGCAGACAAACGCTATCTTTATCTCACCTCTCTCAAGGAGCGAATCCATTTCCTCGTATGTTCTTCGCTGGACCATCTGGACAGGCTGATTAATCTGTTCGCCGATATAATCAATTATCTCCTGATAGTACTTAACCGTATCAACAGGGGTAATCATTGAGGCAACACCTATCTTTATGGGCTGTTTTGGATGAGCAGATGTGTTTTCACCGGGGTTAGACGCATCATAACACATCGGTTTTTGCAGGGGGGAAAAAACAGACCAAATGATTATACTTAACCCTATAACAAACCTGAATCTCATTGTTTCCGCAAGCTGTCCTTCCCTAAGTCAAGACTTACATGGCCAGGGGGCAAATACACTATAAGGGCCGTCATTATAATTTTCTCTTGACAAAGATTGCAATTACTGGCATATTTAGTTTAGCCATATTCTGTTATTATATGATATTGAGTCAGGTAATATACAAGCATCACCCAGGGCATCAGCTCTGGGATTTTATTTTTGGGAGGAAGCATGGGTAATAGACTTTATGTAGGGAATATCTCGTTTCAGGCATCGGAAGATGACCTGAAAGAACTGTTTTCAAAGGCAGGAACAGTAGCATCCACAAAACTGATAACGGATGCCGCTACAGGCAGGCCAAGAGGTTTTGGTTTCGTTGAGATGAGCTCAGACGAAGAGGCACAGAAGGCAATCGGGATGCTGAATGAAAGCAGTTTCATGGATAGGAACATTGTGGTCAACGAAGCAAAGCCGCAGGGCGAAAGAGACCGCAGCCGCGGCGGACCCTCAAGAGAAAGAGGTGGATTCAGGGAAAGAAGGCCCGGCGGAAGAAGATAGACCTATCTAACTTTTCCAGCTAAGACAGGCAGGCCAGGATTTTTTTAAAAGCATAGACCCCTTAGAAAGTCCCAGTTCTTTTGAAACTGCATCGCATTTGGACTGAAAGAGGAAGAATATTCTTTTTTGAGGCCCCATTAACGTCTCAAAATTCCCCTGCCCTTTGCTGATAATAAGGGAGGCGTTTGCAAAATCGCTCTGGAATTTTTCTGATGTCCATTCCAGTATTGTTCCTACGGCGTCAGAACCATTGTCTATGACATGGCAGGTTTCTGTCAGATGCGTTTCACGTGCGTCCTGCATTGTTGAATCGTTTATAATATCCGAACCTTTTACAACTGCGGTTACTTTTTTGCCGTGAGAAACAAGGGCCTCTATAAGAATTCTGTCAAAGACTATCTCGCCAGCATTGTCAAGCAGATAAAGGATTTTATCATGCTTTTTGATTTCATCCTTAAATGCCGGATAATCATCAATTGCTATAGGGCCTCTTAATGCCCTCTCTACTGTTCCTTCAATGTCAACTGAAGTGAATATGCCAAAGTCAATAACATTGCCGGCAATTGCAAGACGCGATGCAGTCCACAGCGGATCAGGGCTCTCCTCAACACGCCTTTTTAAAAAGGGGTAGAGGGTTAAAGCAATCTGATTGTATTCTGCTTTTATGTCTTTAAACGGATCTCCGCCCAGAAGATTCCGTATCTCTCTGTGGAGAATGGTAGTTGTATGGGCAGGAGTCTTTGAAGTATCAACTTCTCCGATAGCAGCCGCTATTTTTTTGAGGACATGTTCTCTTTTTTCATTGTCTTTTGTCCCGAGCCTTGCCGCAATAATCGCCTGCCTTAAAAAACACGGGTAACAGTCAAGATGAACCCGCATTATAAGCTTTGACCCTTTGTCTCCTCGGCGACTCGCCTGAGGCGAGACCCTTTGTCTCCTCGGCGACTCGCCTGAGGCGAGACCCTTTGACCCTTACTTAGCGCTTCTGCCTTCCTCTCAACTTCCTCTTCAAGCCTCTTTTTATACTCTTTCAATTGCCTTACAATCTTCGCATCCTTTCTTCCGATAATCTCTGCGGCAAAGATTGCCGCATTCTTTGCGCCTGCCGTCCCAATAGCCATCGTTGCGACAGGGATTCCGGGAGGCATCTGCACTGTGGAAAACAGGGCGTCAAAGCCCTGAAGAGGCGATGAATTAATGGGGATGCCTATCACGGGAAGTATTGTGTGCGCTGCAATAACTCCGGCAAGGTGCGCTGCCGCGCCCGCGCCTGCAATGATTACTTCAAACCCCTTTTTCTCTGCGCCCTTGGCAAACTTTACCGCCCTCTTAGGCGAACGATGGGCTGATGCTATTGTTGTTTCAAAAGAGATTCCAAATTCTTTCAATATCTTTTCTGTCTCTTCCATAACGGGTAAATCCGAATCGCTTCCCATTATTATCAGAACCTTCGGCTTCATCTGAAAATCCCCCTCTTTGTCATGCTGGCTTGTCCAGCATCTTTCTTACGATTCCGAACAGGTCGGAAAGATTCCCGACAAGCGGGAATGACATTTTTATCCCCCTTTGTGCCGACGCGTCGGCATGTGTGTTTCATAGATAACCTCCATTAAGTCAGTGGTCAGTGTCAGTGATTAGTGCCAGTATTTTTTCTGACACTGTTAACTGACACTGTCAACTATTCTTTATTGCCCTGTCGGCAATATCCCTTCTGTAATGCATTCCCTTAAAATGAATCTTTTCTATGGCATTATACGCCTTATTTTTTGCATCCCTTATGTCCCTGCCGAGCGCTGTTACTCCGAGCGCCCTTCCGCCTGATGTGATAACTTTATTGTCATTAAATGATGTGCCTGAATGAAAAACAAAGACATCCTCCATTTTTTTGACGTCATTGAGCCCTTCTATGACCTTGCCTTTTTCGTATGCGCCGGGATAGCCCTTTGACGCTATTACAACACAGACCGAAGGCTCAGGTCTCCATTCAAGATTAACGCTTGATAACTTTTCATCGGCTATAGCAAGGGCAATGTCCACAAGGTCTGTTTTAAGCCTTGTGAGAACAGGCTGGGTCTCAGGGTCTCCAAGCCTGCAGTTAAACTCCAGAGCGTATGGTTTGTTTTCTTTTATCATAAGGCCTGCGTAGAGTATCCCTTTGTATTTTATCCCCTCCGACTGCAATCCCTTTATTACCGGGCGCATTACCTTTTCCATCACAATTGATTCAATCTCAGGTGTGATAAGCGGGGCAGGGCTGTATGCTCCCATGCCGCCGGTGTTGGGCCCCTTGTCCCCGTCAAAAATCCGCTTGTGGTCCTGAGAACTTACCATCGGAAGTATTGTTTTCCCGTCAGTGAATGCCATAAAAGACGCCTCTTCGCCCCGGATGCATTCTTCAACAAGCACTTTGTTGCCTGCATCCCCGAATGCCCGGTCTTTCATTATAAGTTTAAGCCCTGCTATTGCCTCATCAACGGTTTCTGCTACTATCACGCCTTTGCCTGCTGCAAGCCCGTCTGCCTTGATAACAATAGGGGCTCCTTTCATACGCACATAATCTTCCGCATGAAGATAGGAGGTGAATACCTTATACTCTGCTGTTGGTATCCCGTATCGCCTCATAAGGTCTTTCGCAAATACCTTGCTGCCCTCAAGTTGTGCTGCCTTCATGTTAGGCCCGACTATCTTCCTGCCGTTTTTCTCAAATACATCAACTATGCCTCTTGATAACGGCGCCTCAGGCCCTACAAGCGTCAGGTCAATTCCCTCGTATCTGGCAAAATCAACAAGTGAATCAAAGTTGTTGTCATCAAAGCTTATGCATTCCGCCAGTTCCGAAATGCCCGCGTTCCCCGGACAGCAGAATATTTTTTCTGCATGCCTGCTCTGAGCAAGCTTCCAGACAATAGCATGCTC
>CAZHHV010000141.1:1333-4846 GCA_964532335.1 uncultured Nitrospiraceae bacterium | reverse complement strand
AACACGTTGAGTCAGCGAGCCTTCGGTAACATTTTATTATGAGTCAACTGGCTTAATTGCGGCAGAAGCAGCCATAGTATTTAGAGCGGTATTTTTTGACGATATTCATAAAAACTCTAAAAATAATGAGGCAAAAACCTCGGAGTCCCGATCTTATCGGGGCGAGAATGAGCGAAAATGCTATGGCTGCTTCTGAAACTAAAGCGTATTTATCTTATGCGCCAGACACCCTGCCCCGAATCCATTATCCACATTCATGACAGCAATTCCCGGCACGCATGAATTAAGCATTGCAAAGAGCGCAGTTAATCCACCGAGGCTCGTGCCGTATCCTGTTGATGTAGGCACAGCAATTATAGGCTTGTCTGTTAATCCCCCAACAACTGATGGAAGCGCGCCCTCCATTCCTGCAATAACAATTATAACCATGGCGTCTTTAATATATTTCTTATTGTCCATGAGCCTGTGAAGTCCGGCAACACCGACATCATAAAGAGCATTAACCCTGCTTCCAAGAAACGAGGCTGTGACAGCTGCCTCTTCTGCAACGGGGATGTCAGATGTCCCTGCTGTAAGAACAAGAACATTCCCGGTTTTTTTCTTTTCTCCTCCTATTGAAATAATTCCTGATGCAGGATGAAAAACAGCGCCCCTGATTTTAAGGGCCTTATGAATATCTTTAGCGGCTTTAGTAATGAGGAATTTTTTGCTTTTTTTATACATTGCCTTTGCAATGCTCATCACCTGTTCTTTTGTCTTTCCTGACGCAAAGATAACCTCCGGCACTCCCTGCCTCAGATGCCTGTGATGGTCCACCCTTGCAAATGAGATGTCTTCGTATGGAAAGTGCTTAAGTTTTTTTACCGCGCCCTCAACAGAGATGCCGCCGCTTCTTACCGACGAGAGAATCTTCTTTATCTTGTCGTTGTTCATCTTTGAAATTAAAACTCAGACTTTAATGCGCGGTTCATGAGGTCATTGACAGCCTCTGCGGGACTTTTGTCCTCGTAGAGGACTTTGTATACCTGCTCCACAATAGGCATCTCAACATTATATTTTTTTGAAAGGTGATAGGCTGATTCAGCGGTATCCACACCCTCTGCAACCGCCCTTGTCTGTGAAAGAATGTCTGCGAGTTTCATGCCTTGAGCAAGTTTAATTCCTGTCGTGTGATTCCTTGAAATTGTGCTTGTGCATGTCAGCACCAGATCGCCAAGCCCGCTTAATCCGGAAAAAGTCTCCTCCATCGCAAGGCCAAGCCTTCTCATTTCCGCAAGCCCTCTCGTTATCAGCGCTGCTCGCGCGTTGCTGCCCAGTCCGAGGCCGTCAGATATTCCTGATGCGATAGCCATCACATTTTTCAGCGCCCCGCCAAGTTCAACTCCGATTAAGTCATTGTTCGTATAAACCCTGAAATGATTTGTATTTAAAATTTCCTGAAGCAGCAAGCCTGTGTCCGTATCTTCTGTTGCAAGCGTTACTGCCGTACGTTTTTTCATTATCGCCTCTTTTGCAAAGCTGGGGCCTGAAAGCACAGCGATCTTATGCCCTGTAATTTCTTTGAATATAGAAGAAACTGTCAGAAGAGTTCCGCGCTCTATCCCCTTTGATGCGCTTATGATTACTGCCTCATCAGGAATATAAAAATCCGCCTTTTCGAATACTGCTCTTGTATATTGTGTCGGTATAGCGCTCACAACATATCTGGCCTGTCTTACAGCTTCATCTAATTTATGCGTGATTCTTATGTTGTCAGGAATAGCGATATCAGGCAGGTAAATACTGTTTATTCTCGTGTTCCTTATTTCTTCGGCAAGAGATTCCTCATATACCCATAGAGAAATGTCAAAGCCTTTCTCGGATAAAATACACGCGAGAGTTGTACCCCAGCTGCCTGCGCCTATGACTGCAATATAGCCCATATCGTATCGGTGAACAGTGTCAGTGATTAGTATCAGTTAACTGACACAGAAAACTGACACTGACACATTAAATCTACCATTTTATCAATGCCGATGCCCATGTAAGCCCGCCGCCGAAAGCCTCAAGAAGAACATAATCTCCGTCCCTTACCCTGCCCTGCCTTATGGCCTCGTCAAGCGCAATAGGGATAGAGGCGGCAGATGTGTTCCCATATTTATCAATATTGACAAAGACCTTTTCCATCGGAATATTAAGCCTTTCGGCAGTTGCCTGTATGATTCTCAGATTCGCCTGATGAGGGATAAGCAGGGAAATCTGGGAAGGCTTGAGCTTGTTTTCTTCAAGGGTTCTTGACACAAGATTTTCCAGTGTCCGCACAGCAACCTTGAATGTCTCATTTCCTTTCATCTTAAGATAGTGCTGCCTCTTTTTTAGTGATTCTTTAGAGGGAGGATTAATTGAGCCTCCGCCCGGCATATGCAGGAGTTCCCACAGCGCTCCGTCAGACCTTATATGTGTAGAGACTATTCCCCTGTCTTCATCTGTTGCTTCCAGTATTACGGCTCCGGCGCCGTCGCCAAAAAGCACGCAAGTGGTCCTGTCTTCCCAGTCAGTAAAGCGGGAAAGCACCTCTGTGCCGACAAGCAGTATTCTTTTATAAGCGCTGCTTTTTATAAAGCTGTCTGCTATCGAAAGCCCGTAAAGAAAACCTGAACATGCGGCATTTACATCAAAGGCAGCAGCTTTTTTTATGCCGAGCTTACGCTGAAGATGGCATGCTGTTGCAGGTATAGGCATGTCTCCTGTAATAGTAGCAACTATTATCAATTCAATATCTTTTGCTTTTATATCCGCTCTTTTCAGGGCAGTCTTTGCCGCCTCATACGCAAGATCAGATGCCGCCTCTTTTTCGCTTGCTATCCTCCGCTCCCTTATGCCTGACCTCTCCATTATCCATTCATCAGAGGTATCAACCATCTTTTCAAGGTCAAAATTGGTAAGCACACGCTCCGGCACATAAGAGCCTGTTGCGATAATCTTAGCCCTTAACAACAGCCTTCTCCTTTGCGCGAAGATTCAATATCTCCTCTGAGATAATCTCATGCACTTTCTTTCTGGAAAATTCTGCTGCAACCCTGATTGCATTTCTTACTGCGCGCGATGAAGATCTTCCGTGGCTTATTATGCATGTGCCGTTTATTCCGAGCAGAGGCGCGCCGCCATATTCGGCATAGTCTGTTTTCTTTCTGAAGTTCTTCAGCGCAGGCTTCATAAAAAGATACCCGACCCTTCCTGTTGCCATTCCTGCAATCTCCCTTTTGAGCATTTTTATTATCATGTCGGCAAGCCCTTCGCTGGTTTTCAAAAACACATTACCTATAAACCCATCGCAGACCACCACATCAGCATCGCCGGAAAAAACATCTTTCCCCTCTATATTTCCTGTAAAATTCAGATCTGTGCCTTTAAGAAGCTTGAAGGCCTCTCTGGTAAGTTCGTTGCCTTTAACATCTTCCTCTCCTATGCTCAGAAGCGCCACCCTCGGCTCGCGCTTGCCGAAAATCGCCTTGCAATATGAACTGCCCATCA
>CAZHHV010000141.1:0-1323 GCA_964532335.1 uncultured Nitrospiraceae bacterium | reverse complement strand
CCGAACTGAAGCAGATTCTCTGCCTTGCAGTCAACATTTGCGCCGGCATCTATCAGAACAAACAGGCCTTTGAGTGTAGGTATTGTAGCTGCAATTGCAGGCCTGTCAACGCCTTTTGATTTCCCGAGAACAAAGAGCGCCGAAGCCATTGCAACGCCTGAATTGCCGGCGCTCACCACTGCGTCAGCTTCTTTATTTTTCACGGCATCAACAGCGCGCCTGATAGAGGAATCCTTTTTTTTTCTGAGAGCGGTAACAGGAGACTCATGCATTCCTATGACCTGAGATGTGTGCCTGATATGAATGCGGTTGGATGTGCAGCGCCTGTCCTTCAGTTCTTTCTTGAGCTGTGCCTCGTCCCCGAAAAGTATGACCTCAAGGTCGTCGTATTCGCTTACACTCTCAACCGCGCCCTCTACCGTGACAGCAGGGGCATAATCGCCCCCCATGGCATCAAGGGCAATCCTCATGCTTCCTTTTCAACTGTTTCAAGAACCTTGTTGCCGTTGTACGAACCGCAGCTGGGGCAAACCCTGTGCGACAGCTTTAATTCCTTGCATTCAGGGCATGAGCTTAGATTGGGCGACTGTCCCTTCCAGTTTGCCCTGCGTTTGTCTCTTCTTGTCCTTGTATGTCTATGCGTCGGATTAGCCATTTTTTTACTCCCTTCTTAATAATTCTTTTAATTCTTTCAGTCCCTCAAGTCTTGAGTCTGTTTTATCTAAACTGCAACTGCATTTATTTACGTTTAAGTCTGTCCCGCATTTCGGGCAAATTCCCTTGCAGGTTTCACTGCACAGCGGTTTCATGGCAACATTCAAAAGTATCTGCTCTTTCAGCAGTTCCGTGAGATCAAGCTCATCCCCGAAATAAAATCCTGTCTCCAGTTCATCTTCCCTGATCTGGCGCTTGCCCTCTGCCTTCAATTCCCCGGCAGGGTGGTACGTTACAATAATTGGAGCGTTTATTTCAGATGAATAGTTTTTCAGGCATCTGCTGCATTCAAGCTCCGCGTTTGCCGTTATCTCACCCTGTATTACAACCTCGGGCATTATCTTCCTTATGCTCAACTGCCCTTTTACAGGAGAAACCAGTTTTATAACATCTGACTCAAGTGCTTCATCAATTGTAAGTTCCAGACCCTCGTCAGGTATCTCTGAAATCAATATCTTCATTTTTTCAGCCCGGCCTGATCCCGAGCTTCTCGGGAAAAGGCCATTAAAGAAAAGTATTTAATTATAAAGAATGCATTAAAAGCATGTCAAGGAAACGAATTGCCTCATCAAAAATCTATATGAAGGCGTATCGTTGCCTCACATAAGA
>CAZHHV010000140.1:0-4901 GCA_964532335.1 uncultured Nitrospiraceae bacterium | reverse complement strand
ACCCGCGACCCCAACCTTGGCAAGGTTGTGCTCTACCACTGAGCTATTCCCGCATAAAAAGAGAAGTTAAAAGTTATGATTAACTCTTTCGCCTCAGGCGAATCCGCCGAGGCGAACAACTCTTAACTTCTAACTGATTCCTGATGTATACTATCAAGAATAATGAAAAAAGGACTTGTTTGTCAATATGCTGTATCCTGACCTTAAAGAGTTTAAGTCTCTATGCGGAAAGGGAAATCTCATCCCTGTCTATAGGGAAATCCTTGCTGATTTTGACACTCCTGTCTCTGCATTTTTAAAGATTGGCAAAAGCCCTTCCTTCCTTCTTGAGAGTGTTGTCGGAGGAGAGAAATGGGCAAGATATTCCTTCCTCGGAACAAATCCGTCAAAGGTTATAAAAGGCAGGGGAAAGAAGATAGAGATAAGAGAAAGAGGCAGGAAGCCGGTTGTATTTGAGGCAGATGACCCTGTGGATGTGCTTAAAAAAGAGATAGCTCTTTACAAGCCCGTTGATGTCCCGGGGCTTCCGAGATTTTCAGGCGGATTGGTCGGATATATGGGCTATGACATGGTCAGATTTTTTGAGCGTGTCCCTGACAGCAAAAAACCCGGCATTGATCTGCCTGATATGTTCTTTATGCTTGCTGACACAATGCTCATATTCGACAGCCTTAAGCAGAAGATAAAGATTGTCTCTAATGTGCATGTAGACGGAAAAAGCCCTGCAAAGGCATATAAAGAGGCAGTGGAAAAGATAGAAGACATAGTAGAAAGACTAAGAAAGTTTAAAGTTAAAAGTTTAAAGTTTAAAGTTAAAACAAAAAACACTAAGCAACAGAAATTCACATCGAGCTTTAAGACAAGAGAGGTGTTTGAGGAGGCTGTGCTTAAGTCAAAAGAATATATTGCGGCAGGCGATATATTTCAGGTTGTGCTCTCGCAGAGGTTTGAGAGAAAATCTTATGTTGACCCGTTTGATGTTTACCGTGCACTTCGTGTGATTAATCCCTCTCCTTACATGTATTACATTGACACACGAGACACGGAGATTGTCGGCTCATCTCCTGAGATACTTGTCAGGGTTGAGGATAAGAAAATTGTCCTGAGGCCTATTGCAGGCACAAGGAGAAGGGGCGAAACAGATGCAGAGGATAAGGCTCTGGAAGAGGAACTTAAAAAAGACCCGAAGGAAATGGCAGAGCATATAATGCTTGTTGACCTTGGGAGGAATGATGTCGGCAGGGTTGCCGAGAAAGGTTCTGTTAATGTAACAGAGTTGATGGCCGTTGAAAGATACAGCCATGTAATGCACATGGTCTCAAATGTTGAAGGAAAGCTGGAGAAAAATCTTGATGCCTTTGATGTGCTTCGGGCATGTTTTCCGGCAGGCACTGTTACAGGCGCTCCGAAGGTTCGGGCCATGGAGATTATAGATGAACTTGAGCCGATAAAGAGAGGACCCTATGCAGGCGCTGTGGGATATTTCAGCTATTCAGGGAACATGGATACATGTATCACTATAAGAACGCTTATAATAAAAGATGGGAAGGTTTATGTTCAGGCAGGCGCAGGGATAGTAGCAGATTCAGTGCCTGAGAGGGAATACACAGAGACAGTGAATAAGGCAATGGGGATGATGAAGGCAGTGGAGATGGCGGAAAGGGGACTGATGTGAAAGGAGCGCAGACATTACTCAAAAATTTCTTTAACTCGATGTCTGTCATTCCGCACTTGATGCGGAATCCAGTCAATAAGACTATAGATTCCCGCCTTCGCGGGAATGACAGTTGTATAGTCGAGGTATCGAAAAATAAATTTTTTCGCAACATCTGCGCTCCTAATGGAAGAGAGGTAGTTTAAAAAGATGTTACTGATGATTGACAACTATGATTCTTTTACCTATAACCTCGTCCAGCATCTCGGAGAGATTGGAGAGGATATAAAGGTTTTCAGGAATGACAAGGTTACGATAAAAGATATTGAAGAGTTAACCCCTGAAAGGATTGTCATTTCTCCGGGGCCGTGCACACCTAAAGAGGCAGGGGTTTCTGTTGATGTAATAAAATACTTTGCAGGCAAGATTCCTATCCTCGGCGTATGTTTAGGGCATCAGGCAATCGGAGCTGCATTCGGTGGAGACATAATAAGGGCGCCGAGGCTCATGCACGGAAAAACATCCATGATATACCACGACGGAAAGACAATATATGAAGGGCTTCCAAATCCATTTGAGGCAACAAGATACCACTCACTTATCATTAAAAAAGAGACCCTGCCTGACTGCCTTGAGATTACCGCATGGACTGATCAGGATGAGATAATGGGAGTGCGGCATAAGGAATTTATAGTGGAAGGCGTGCAGTTTCACCCTGAGTCAATACTTACAAAAGTCGGAAAAACACTTCTGAAAAACTTCCTGAAATTGCGAATATAAAATCCGGAGGAGAGATGGATATTAAGGCTTATGTTCTGAAAAAGGCGAAGGCAGCTAAAGAAGGCGCAAGGCTGCTTGCAAGGGCATCTTCTAAAGAAAAGAACAATGCGCTTTTAAAGATGGCAGATGCTCTCAAGAAACGCAAAGCAGAACTTATAAAACAAAACAAAAAAGACATTGCCTTTGCAGAGAAGAAAGGGCTTTCAAAGGCGATGATAGACAGACTGACCCTGAATGATAAGCGTATAAATGAGACGGCACAGGGGTTGATCGCGGTTGCTGCACTTCCTGACCCAGTAGGAGAGATTATAAAGATGCGGAATAGGCCGAACGGAATGAGCGTCGGAAAGATGCGCGTGCCTATCGGAGTTATCGGAATCATCTATGAATCAAGGCCTAATGTAACGGCAGATGCAACAGGCCTATGCTTAAAGGCAGGAAATGCGGTCATTCTGCGAGGAGGCTCTGAGGCGATAAACTCAAACAAGGCGATTGTAAAGATACTGAGGGACGCCGCAAAGACGGCAGGGCTTGATGAAGACGCAATAACATTCATTGATATACCTGAAAGAGAAGCAGTGATGGAGATGCTTAAACTTGAGGGGATTATTGACCTCATAATCCCGCGCGGGGGCGAAGGGCTGATAAGAACAGTCACGGCAAATTCAAGAATCCCTGTGCTTAAGCATTACAAGGGCATATGCCATGTTTTTGTTGACAGGGCCGCTGACCTTAAAATGGCTGAGGATATATGCTTTAATGCAAAGGTTCAAAGGCCCAGCACTTGCAATGCAATGGAGACAATGCTCGTTGATAAGAAGATAGCAAAGGCATTTCTCCCATCAATGATTAAGAGGTTTAAAGATGCAAAGGTCAGCCTTAAGGGATGTCCTGAGACAAGGAAGACAGATAAGTCTATCGCTGTAGTGAAAGAGGATGATTTTTATACGGAGTATCTTGACCTCATCCTGAATGTGAGGGTTGTCAGGGATATGGATGAAGCAATAGATCACATCGCAAAATACGGCTCTGCCCATTCTGATTCGATTGTAACGGAGAATTATGAGAAGGCGATGCGCTTCCTGCGTGAGGTTGATTCGTCTGCTGTTTTCGTTAATGCATCCACAAGATTGAACGACGGTTATCAGTTCGGCCTCGGCGCCGAGATAGGAATATCAACTGACAAGATTCATGCAAGGGGGCCGATGGGGCTTGAAGAACTCACATGCACAAAGTTTATAGTGCTTGGAGACGGACAACTAAGAGAATCGGCTTAGGGAGGATATGGCATCTTCGCTCATTCTCGGTCGTTCCGACCTCCGAGGTTTTTGCCTCTTGATTATTTTATGTATGCTGTCGGAATATCGGCAAAAAAAACCGCTCGGATACCATATCCTCCCCGCCGGCAATTAAATCACTTGAAACTGCTAAAAATAGACTTTAATGAAATTCAGAAGGCAATGGAAGATGTGTCGCGGGATGCGTTTGACTACTTTCTTGACCTTGAGACAGGAGAGATTAAGACAATCTCCGTTGATGCGCTTGAAGGAGCAAAGAGCAGTCTTTACAAAGGCGATGAACTCATTGATGAATCCTCGCTCGAAGAATTCGACATGCCTGAGTGGATGGAAGATGAAGTGGAGCTTGCAATAAGAATATTCTCTGAAAAACAAAGATATGTCAGAATTCCGGAGCGCGAGTCTCAGGAGGCATATGCTCTCATGAAAAAATTCACGGAGGGGATTGACGAACTCAGACCGCACGATGAACTCTCAGCCGCTCTCAATAGCCCCGACTCCTTCAGCAGGTTCAAAAAGGTGCTTTCCGCTTTTCCTGAGCACAGAAAGAAATGGTTTGCGCTGAATGCAGGCGCAATGAAAAAGACAATAACAGAATGGCTTGAATCAATCGGCATAAAACCGGAGCAGGGGTATTATTAAAATGATAAATGATGATAGTATTGCCCACAAAAATTTTTAATTTGATAGATATTAAGATATCCTTCTCACCTCCCCATTAACCGATAAACCTATTCTCCGATTCATTTGCCTGCCTTTCTTATTGACCAATGGCCTTGATACGTATAAAATTATGCCATGCGTTTAAATAAGAGGCTTCTATGAAAACATGGGAACATCCGGGGGGAAAGCTGAGAGAACTCGGTGCTGAAGCTTTAACTGATGCTGAGCTTTTAGCTATCCTCATCTCTACCGGCACAAAAGGAAAAACCGCAGAGGAAGTTGCAGGAGAGATTCTTAGCAAGTTCGGCTCTTTTAAGGGTATGGCAAACCAGCCCCTGGAGAAGTTTCTTGAAATAAAAGGGCTTGGTGATGTTAAGATTATACGGATTGCCGCAGCCTTTGAGATTGCGAGAAGGATTGTTAATCAGGTATTAAAAGACTATGAAAAGTAAAAGATTAGGCAAAATCTCAAGCAAGACCAAAACAGAGATTTTTAAAGCATCAGT
>CAZHHV010000139.1:1413-4906 GCA_964532335.1 uncultured Nitrospiraceae bacterium | reverse complement strand
ATCGGGGCAGGAAATGTAGGCGCACCTACAGCGCAGATGGTTGCTCAGGCAGCAATTGCCGATGTTGTCCTTTTTGATATTGCAGATGGAATTCCTCAGGGAAAGGCTCTTGATATTGCGGAGGCATGTCCCATCTGGAATTCTTCTGTTTCCGTGAAGGGGACTAACAGTTATGCCGACACTAAAAACTCCGACATTGTAGTGATTACTGCCGGATTTCCAAGAAAACCCAACATGTCGCGTGATGACCTTCTCCATGCGAATGCCGATGTTGTTAAGACAGTGTCAGGCGCAATTGCAAAAACTTCTCCAAACGCCATTCTTATTGTCGTAACAAATCCGATGGATGTAATGGCTCAGCTTGCATGGAAGACTACTGAGTTTTCATGCAAACGGGTAATAGGAATGGGCGGAATACTTGATGCAGCCAGATTGAGGACCTTTCTTTCATGGGAACTGAATGTGTCGCCGGAAGATATAGAAACCATTGTGCTTGGAGGGCACGGAGACCAGATGGTTCCGCTTCCAAGGTTCACCACTGTAAAAGGCATAGCAATAACAGAATTTTTGAAAAAAAAGACGATTGATTCGCTGGTGCACCGGACACGGAACGGAGGAGCCGAAATAGTAAGCCTGCTTAAATCCGGAAGCGCATACTATGCGCCTGCTGCCGCAGTCGTCCAGATGATCAAATCAATTTTATTAGATGAAAAGCGCATGCTTCCCTGCGCGGCATACCTAAATGGAGAATACGGGATGAAAGATGTGTATCTTGGCGTGCCTGTTATTCTCGGCAGGGAGGGCGTTGAGAGAGTAGTTGAGATTAAGCTTACAAAGGAAGAAAGAGCACAGCTCAAAGAATCATGCTCTGCCGTAAAAAAACTGGTCAAGAAACTTTCAATCTGAATATTGAATATTTGTCATTTGGTCATTCCCGCTTGTCGGGAATCCTTCCGAAAAGAAAGATTCTGGACAAGCCAGAATGACAGGACACTGTAGTAAACTAAAAGAATATCAAATTTAAGACGAGGTATATATGAAAAAAGAAGAAATAGAACAAACACTTGTATTGATTAAACCTGATGCCCTTAAAAATTCATTGACAGGATATGTGCTTTCCCAGCTTTCAGAGTTTCATACCGGTCTGCGCTTTGCCGGAGCAAAAATAGTGCATGTAAGCAGGATGCTTGCAGAGGAACACTATGCTGAACATCGGGGTAAAGTGTTTTACCCTTCACTGATTGAATATATTATGGGATTGCTTCATTATCCTGATGAACCCAGCAGGCGCAGAGTAATAGCCCTTGTTTATCAGGGCCCTGATGCAGTGAAAAAGATGCGGGAAATCTGCGGGCCTACCAATCCTCACGTTGCCCGTGAGACAAAACCGGGATGCATTCGCGCGCTGGGGACTGTTGTCCCGCTCAGGAATGCATCGGGAAACGTGATTGGCGAACGTATGGATAATCTCATCCATGCTTCGGCTACTGATAACGAGGCAGAACGGGAAATCAAACTCTGGTTCAGGCCCGGCGACTTTCCTCCATTCATGCGCTCGTATCCTACAGAGATAAACGCAGAAGACCATTATTATTTCAAAAACGGCAACCTTTATATTACTCATGAGCCGGGCAGCGTGTGCCTGATTGCTCCCGGTGATGTTGTCTGGAAGTCTGATTTTGATGCGCTGCGTTTACTGAGCAAGGGGCTGCCTGCTGCCTCTTCTCTTGAAGCAGTGTCCGCTAAATATCTTATGAATTATACTGTGGCGAGTTAGAAGGGTTTATTGACTTTAATCAGAGAAAAAAGTATTATTTAACTAAGAATGATAGAACTTCGCAGAGGAGATTTATTCAATGTTTGAGAAGTTCACAGAGCGCGGCAGAAAAGTAATAATCTACGCACGGGAAGAGGCTGAAAAGCGCCAGAACGATTACCTCGGGACAGAGCATCTCCTGCTCGCTCTTCTGAGAGAAGAAGAGGGAATAAGCGCCGCAATAATCAAAAAAATGGGCATCTCAATAGAAGAAGTGCGTATGGAGATAGAGAGAAAACTCCCTTACGGCACAAATGTGCTTACATTCGGCGACATACCGTTTACCCCGCGCGCAAAGAAAGTCCTTGAACTTGCGGTAGAAGAGGCAAGGCTTATCGGCCACAGTTATATAGGAAGCGAGCATCTTCTGCTCGGCATTCTGCGCGAAGACGAAGGAATAGCAGGCAGAACGCTTCGAAGCCTCGGAGCAAACCTTCTGGCTGCAAGGCAGCTTGCAATAAATTTCTCGATGAGGCCGCAGGCACATACTGTAAGAGAAAGACGGAGCGCAACACCTGCCCTCGATGAGTTTGGAAGAGACCTGACACAGATGGCAAAAGAAGGCAAGCTGGACCCTGTTATCGGCAGGGAGGATGAAATTGAGCGCGTGCTTCAGATACTCGGCAGACGGATAAAAAATAATCCTGTGATAATCGGTGAGCCGGGCGTAGGCAAAACAGCGATTGTTGAGGGTCTTGCGCAGAAAATCGTGGTGGGTGATGTTCCGGAAAGTCTTTTTGGCAAACGAATTGTATCCCTTGACCTCGGCGCTCTCATAGCAGGGACCAAATACAGGGGGCAGTTTGAAGAGAGGCTGAAGTTTGTGATGAAGGAAATCACTCACATAGACAATGTGATTCTCTTTATCGATGAACTCCATACATTAATAGGAGCAGGCGCCGCTGAGGGCTCTGTGGATGCGTCAAGCATGCTTAAACCTGCGCTGTCCAGAGGCGAGATTAAATGCATCGGCGCAACAACTCCTGACGACTACAGAAAATATGTGGAAAAAGACGGCGCGCTGGAGAGAAGATTCCAGCCGATCAATATTGAATCTCCTGCGGTAGATGCAACAATAGATATCCTGACAGGGTTAAGAAGCAGATACGAATCGCATCACAGAGTAAAAATCAGCGACGATGCCATAACAGCGGCTTCAAAGCTGTCCGACCGGTATATATCTGACAGGCATCTGCCAGATAAGGCAATTGACGTTATTGATGAAACAGGCGCAAGGGTCAACCTCAAAAGATATACGCCTCCCGTAGAGATAAAAGAATTAGAACACGATATAGCAAGGCTGATAAGAGAAAAAAATCTTTATGTAAAGCTTCACGATATTGAGAAAGCCGCATCCATACGAAACGAGGAAGAAAAGCTTAAAAAACTTCACGATCAGATACTGAAACAGTGGAAGGACAACCTGAATAAAGAAATTCCTGTTATCACAGAAGATGATGTGACCTACACAGTTTCAAAGATGACAGGCATCCCGCTCCTGAAAATGGAAGAAAAAGAATCGGAAAAACTCCTGAAAATGGAAGAGGTTATTCATGAACGGATAATCTCTCAGGATGAGGCAATAAAAGCTGTATCAAGGGCAATCAGAAGGTCCAGGGCCGGCTTAAAGAGCAGGAAAAAACCTATCGGCTCCTTCTTCTTTTTAGGGCCGACAGG
>CAZHHV010000139.1:0-1403 GCA_964532335.1 uncultured Nitrospiraceae bacterium | reverse complement strand
AGATAAAATTAAAGACAGGGTAAAGGGTCAGAATAAAGCTATTCATAAGGTATGGCAGGTTGTGAAGATGGCCCGTGTGGGACTTGCCAATCCATGAAAACCACAGGGAGTGTTTTTATTTCTTTGTCCTACAGGTGTAGGAAAAACCGAACTTGCAAAAGCGCTTGCAGAGTTTCTCTTCAATGACGAGAATGCCCTTATTAAAGTTGACATGTCAGAATACATGGAGAGGTTCAATGTCTCCAAACTGACAGGAGCGCCTCCGGGATATGTCGGCTACGAAGAGGGAGGACAGCTTACAGAAAAAATCAGGAAAAAACCATATTCTGTCATCCTATTTGATGAGATAGAAAAAGCGCATCCCGACATATTTAACATACTGCTGCAGGTGCTTGATGAAGGAGTGCTTACAGACAGTTTCGGCAGAAAGGTTAATTTTAAAAACGCGGTAATAATCATGACCTCAAATATAGGGGCAAGGATTATTGAAAAAGCAACTCCTCTGGGCTTCCAGAGAACCAAGTCAGACGATGTCTATCAGAAGATAAAGGATAATGTGCTCGTTGAGCTCAAAAAAGCATTTAATCCTGAATTCCTTAACCGTGTTGATGAGATAGTCGTATTTCATCCTCTTGAAAAAGAGCAGCTGTTCTCAATTATTGACCTGCTGATAAACGAAACCAATAATCTGCTAATCGAGCAGGGGCTTTTGGTGGAATTAGACCAGTCCGTTAAGGAGTGGATGGTTAAAAACTATTATCAGCCGAATTATGGCGCAAGACCTATGAGAAGAGCCGTGCAGAAAGAAATAGAGGATCCGCTGTCCGAAGAACTGCTCAAGGGCAGATTTAAAGGCATCCATAAGATAAAGGTTGTGCTTGAGGCTGGAACACCAGTCTTTCTTGAAGCCGAGGAGTCTCAGATACTTTCCGGCGTAAACTGACTTCACAGAGTTCCTTAAAAAATACCAACAAGGAGTTCACTGATTGAAAGGTAATAACTCTTAACTGAACTATGGGTACCCCGGCAAATCCTAAACCTGCCCTGCTGTTTACAGGTATTCTCTATTCCGATGAATCTTACTTATCAAAGGCAAAAGAATCCCTGTTAAAAATCTTCGGCTCCACACTTCTGGAAACACCACCGGTTAGCTGGGATTATTCAGAATACTACAAAGAGGAAATCGGCTCGCCGATAATGAGAACCTTTATTTTCTTTAAAGACCTCATGAACCGTGCTGAGATTGCTGACATTAAACTCAGGACAAACGACATTGAGGCATCGCTTTCAACAGACGGGAAAAGAAACGTCAACATTGATCCCGGATACCTCACGCTCGCAAATGTCATCCTTGCAACAACAAAGGGCTATTCGCACAGAATTTACCTCGGCAAAGGCATCTA
>CAZHHV010000138.1:0-4979 GCA_964532335.1 uncultured Nitrospiraceae bacterium | reverse complement strand
GACAAAGTTCACAGAAGTTTTAAATCCCTATTTTACTGTAAAGGGATATCTTTGCAGAGGAAATGTCCTTATCCGTAATGTCCACCCCTTTGAGAATGCCCTTGAGTGATATAGTTTTTCTGCCGGTTGGAGTCAGCTTTTTAAGGACTGATAGCTTTAAACCCGTGACCTCTTTCTCTATAGTCTCTATTTTATGGAGCATGTCAACTGTGTTTTTTGCGGTTGCCTGTTTCATAGCTGCGTTATCCTTTTTAAAAGAATCTTTATAGTGAAAGGTATCACATAAAAACCTTTTTTGTCAAATAAGTTTACATGTGTATGTCATTCCTGCAGAAGCAGGAATCTACGAAAAACAAAGGCTGGATTCCGCATCAAGCGCGGAATGACACTACAGAAAAATTTAAGAATGGAATACTATTCAAGATAAATTTAAGACACCAAACAGTTCTTCTATCTTCTTCCCTATATCCTTTGATTCCATAAAACTCGTTCCAATCAGGACGGCGTCTATTCCGGCTGAGTCAAGTTTTAAAATATCATCCTTTGTTTCTATTCCACTTTCGCTGACGACGATTTTATCGGATGGGATTTCTTTTTTGATTATGTATGTGGTATTAAGGTCAATTTTTAAGGTCTTGAGATCTCTGTTATTAATGCCGATTATGTCTGCGTCTATAAGCAGCGCCATCTCAAGCTCTTTTATATCATGCACTTCAAATAAAACAGAAAGCTCTAGCTCTTTTGCGAGGTTAAGATATTCTTCAGCCTGATTTTTATCGAGTATCGCCGCAATCAAAAGTATTGCATCAGCCTCGTTTGCCCTTGACTCATAAATCTGGTATTCATCAAATATAAAATCTTTTCTGAGCAGTGGTTTTGTGGTTGTTTTTTTTATTAATGGAATGAATTCCAGCCTGCCCTGAAAATAATCCTCTTCTGTGAGCACCGAAATGGCATCTGCTTTTTTTTCATATATTGATGCGATTCCAAGAGGGTCAAAATCCTCTCTTATAACCCCTTTTGACGGAGACGCCTTTTTTATCTCAGCGATGAGTTTTATCTTTCCGCCGGGACTCCGCTTAATCGCAGACCTGAAATCCCGCGGCTTTTCAATGTCGGCAATCTTTGCCTTGATGTCCTTTAACAACATGCGGCCCTTTGCAAAATCCAGCCGTTTCTTCTTTTTTGCTGCTATCTCATCCAAGATTCCCATCTCAGGATTTTAAAGAAACGTGCAGGTGTTTTGCAAATGGATTTTTTAGAATAGTTTTTTGCTATAATCCATGAAATGATAAAAAGACTTGTCTTTGCTCTTATACTGCTTGCCATTGTAATTATATTGGGGACAGCCGGCTATGTCCTGATAGAGAGATGGGGTGTGCTTGATTCATTGTATATGACGGTCATCACCATCGCTTCTGTAGGCTATATGGAGGTGAACCCTTTATCCCCGAATGGCAGAGTCTTTACCATATTCTTGATTATATTCGGAATGGGTGTTCTCTTATTTGGCATATCAACTTTTACTGCGTTTTTGGTTGAAGGGGAGTTGAGTGAAATACTCAGGAGGAGAAAAATGGAAAAGATAATATCAGGATTGAAAGGGCATTATATTGTTTGTGGTGTGGGAAGAATAGGAAGGCATATTATTGACGAACTCCATAAAACAAGAAGGCTGTGCGTCGCCATAGACAAAAATGAAGAGGCATGCAGAAGGCTTGCTGAAGAAGAGAGGTTATTCATTAGGGGTGATGCAACAAGCAGTGCGGTTTTAAAATCTGCAAATATCACGCATGCAAAAGGTGTGTTCTGCTCTCTCCCGACGGATGCTGAAAATCTTCTTCTAATCCTTACAGCAAGGGGCATTAACCCTTCGTTGAAAATTGTTGCAAGGGCTGAAGAAGATGAGTCTGAAGAAAAGATGAGGAGGGCAGGCGCTGATGGAGTAGTCCTGCCGGAGTTTATAGGCGGGCTGAGGATGACATCTGCTATGGTCAGGCCGGAGGCCGTTACATTTCTGGATAAGATGCTGAAAGATCAGGAAGAGGTGTACAGGGTTGAAGATATTTTTGTGGATGCTGATTCTGTTTTTGCAGGCAAGACGCTGAAAACGTCGGGCCTTATGGAAAGAAAAGGATTCTCTGTGGTCGCCGTAAGAAAAGGCGACAGATACATTTTTAATCCGTCTTGCGATGAGAGGATTGAAACAGGAGATGCTGTAATACTAATCGGTGAATCCGAAAGCATCAGAGAGGTTAAAGCGGTCAGGGGATAATAAACAGCGGCATGGACGAAAAAAGAAATATAACCAAAGCTGCCGGCCTTATGTCCGTGGCCACATTTATCAGCCGCGTCCTCGGCTATGTTAAAGACATGATTCTTGCAATTTATTTCGGGGCCACGGGACTTTCAGACACCTTCTTTGTTGCATTCAGGATTCCGAATCTTTTGAGGGAACTTTTTGCGGAGGGCTCAATGTCATCTGCGTTCATACCTGTCCTGACAGAGTATCAGACTAAGAACGGTAAAGATGAGGCAAAAAAACTTGTAAGGATTACATTTACTTTTATAATGATATTTGTCGGTTTAATCTGTCTAATAGGAGTTATATTTGCTCCCTCAATTGTTACAGCGATAGCTCCGGGTTTTTTAAATATGCCGGAGAAATTTTCTTTGACTGTTCTTCTTACGCGGGTAATGTTCCCCTTTCTTTTATTCATCAGCCTTGCAGCGCTTATTATGGGCGCATTAAATTCAAGGCGTGTATTCTTTATCCCGGCTTTGGCGCCGGCAATGCTTAATGTTTCGATAATCGTCACAGTTATATCGCTTGCTTCAAAAATGGAACAGCCTATTATCGCAGTTGCAATAGGGGTTGCATTTGGAGGTTTTGTACAGTTTGCTTTTCAGATCCCGTCTTTTTTAAAAAACGGATATAGCCTCAACCCCGAGTATGATTTTAGACATCCCGGGCTTAAGAAGATGTCTATTCTTATGCTTCCTGCAACAATGGGGATGGCTGTGAACCAGATAAATATTTTTATAAGCACAATCCTTGCGTCATACCTTGCTGCGGGAAGCATCACATATCTATATTATTCAATGCGCCTTATCCAGTTCCCTATCGGCATATTCGGGGTTGCGATGGGGATGGCTGTATTGCCAACTTTGTCAGAACATGCGCTAAAAGGAGATTATGACAAACTCAGGGATGATTTCTCGTTTGCGCTGAGACTGCTCTTTTTTATAACGATTCCGGCAATGGCAGGGCTGATTGCATTAAGAGAGCCAATTGTCAATATTCTTTTTCAGAGAGGAAAGTTTGATTATGCCGCAACAGCCGGAACTGCTGATGCGCTTCTGTTTTATTCCCTTGGTATATGGGCCATAGTCGGAGTCAGGATTGTGACTGCAAGTTTTTATTCCATGCAGGATACTAAAACGCCGATTAAGATTCTTGTAGTTACGGTAATGACAAATATTATCCTTAGCCTGCTGCTGATGGGGCCGTTAAAACACAGCGGTCTTGCCCTTGCAAATGCCCTTGCGTCAACTGTGAACTTTCTTCTTCTGTTTTATTTTCTGAGAAAAAAACTGGAACGAATCGGCTCAAGGAAGATAATAAAGTCTTTTTTAAAAATATCTTTTGCCTCTGTTGCCATGGGGATCGCAGGCTGGTTTTTGCTTCAAGGAGAACTCTGGAAAGAAAGCGGCAGGAGCTTGGAAAAGGCAGGTTATCTGTCTGGTGTTATAATGCTGTGCTCTGCGCTTTATTTTCTTGCAAGTTATCTGCTTAAAAGTGAAGAATTGGAATATATTGTCGGGTTAGCGAGAAAGAAAATTCAAGAGAGGAAATAATATGCTCATAAAAAGCCTTGTGGTAGGGCCGCTTGAAGTAAACTGCTTTATCATCGCAGATGATAACACAAGGGAGGCGATGATTATAGATCCCGGAGACGAGCCTGACAGGATAATGGAAATCATAAAAGAAAATAACCTCAAGGTAAAATATATTGTATGCACCCACGCTCATTTTGACCATGTAGGGGCTGTTGCTGACATAAAAGGTGAAACAGGGGCAAAGGTAGTGATTCATAAAGATGAACTTGAGATTTATGGAGGCGCAAAAGATCAAGCTGCATTCTGGGGATACGAACTTGAACCGTTGCCTGAGCCCGACATGTTTGTTAGGGAGGGAGATAAATTAGAGATTGGAAATTTGAAATTTGAGATCTTGCATACACCGGGGCACAGTCCGGGCGGGATATGCCTTTATGGCGCAAATGTTATATTTACAGGAGATACTTTGTTTGCAGGCTCTGTCGGGAGAACCGATTTTTATGGCGGAGACATGAATGAACTTAAGAAGTCTTTTTTGAGATTGATGTCACTGTCTCAGGATACAAAGGTTTTTGCCGGGCACGGATCTTCATCTACTATAAGGCACGAAAAGACAAACAATTTTTTTAATGGTGAGATATGAAATTAGAACTCATAATAAAGAGCAAAATAAAGAATATACGAGATTTTCGAGGTTAAATGATATTTTTGTACGTATAATTGATCAAAAACTCCAATTTTTGCCTATATTCTCCTGTTGACTATAATGCCGGAAGTGATAGTATAATAATAGGCTTTAAAGGGAAGATTCAAAACAACCCCGATCTAAGCACAAGCGGTCTTTGATTTAGAAATAGCTATGCCAATGGGTATGGCTTTTATTCTTCTCTGTTTTACCTTTAAAAATATTAGAGAGGTAAGATAGGGAGTTTTGTTCTTTGAAAACATAAAAGTAGGCCCCGTTAAAGTTTATTTGGTGTTTAAGTTTTTAATGAGAGTTTGATCCTGGCTCAGAACGAACGCTGGCGGCGTGCCTAACACATGCAAGTCGAACGGAGTTTATTTTGTAGCAATACGAGATAAGCTTAGTGGCGCACGGGTGAGTAACACGTAGGTAACCTTCCCTCGAGAGGGGGGCA
>CAZHHV010000137.1:1145-5000 GCA_964532335.1 uncultured Nitrospiraceae bacterium | reverse complement strand
CTTATGTGAGGCAACGATACGCCTTCATATAGATTTTTGATGAGGCAATTCGAAAGGTTGCAAAACATTCTCCATATATGGAAAATGTATATGCTATGAAAAAATCAGCGTTTATCGCAATAGTCTTTTTTGTGATGGCTGCTGCCGCTTTTGCTCAGCCGAAGACCGATGTAAATATGAGGGCAAGCAAACAGGACGGAGTTCTTCGCCTTGTGTTTGAGTCTGAAGAAGCATTCCTGAAGAAGGCAAATGCCGCTGTATCAGGGTTACAGCTGAATATTGAGTTCCCTTCAGCCTTCAACATTGCTTCAAGGAAGGGGATTGACCTTGACACTTCCATAAAGGAAAGAATCTTGACCGTTAATCTTAAGGAGCCTTTTGATATAAAGATTATGAGGCTTTCTTTTCCTGCGAGGTTTGTGATAGACATAATGCCAAAGGCAGCGGTAGATATGAAAACGCAGCCGGATGTTGTGCCGGCGCAGAAAATCTATGTCATTGATCCTGGGCACGGCGGGTATGATTTCGGCATTGCAGGCGATGATATTAAAGAAAAAGATATTGTTCTTTCCATTGCGAGGGAGGTTGAAAGTTTGCTTGTAAAAAAGGGCAAAAAAGTTTTTCTTACGAGGAAGAGCGACCAGTTTATGTCCATCAAAGACAGGGCGGTGTTCACAAGCCAGAAATTCGCTGAAATATTTATAAGCATCCATGTTTCATCAGGAGAGGGCTTTGCTTTATACGTTCCAAAGATCAGCGATGCAGGTTATGACCCTGCCGTGGCTTTGTACTCGTTAAGCTTGAGGCAGCAGAAATATTTGCAGAAAAGCAGGGCGCTTGGCGATGGAATATCAAAGGCAGTAAAAGAGGAATTTAATCTTAATGTCATACGAAGAGAGATGCCCCTGCCGATACTTAATTCTGCGGCAGCGCCTGCTGTCTTAATAGAAATTCCGTCATTTAAGGTTATGAATTATGACCAGAAGACCCGCGCAAGGCTTGCGGAGGCAATCATAAGAGGATTTTCTTATTATGGCCAGTAAAAAATATTTGTGGATACCGGTCTTCCTCCTGCTTTTTGCGGCTGGCATGACAGGAGGCTATTTTTATTTCTCAAAAAAGTTTCCTTCGCAGGCGCGGCCTGAGAAAGTGACAGAAGAAAGATCCATCGGCACAGTGGAAGACATGTTTACTCTCAGGATTTACTATCCTGCGGGCGGAAGATTGCAGATGGAGGAGAGGAAGGCGCAGAAGAAGACAATTCAGATGACGGCTGCAGAGGCGGTGATAAGCGAATTTCTTAAAGGCCCTGTTAACGTAAGCGTTTCGGAAATTCCCAAAGATGCAAAGCTTATAGGCTTATACAGGGGTGATGACGGTATGCTTTATGTGGACCTGTCTGATGAATTCAGGAGAAACTTCGGCGGCGATGCGTCAGCAGAGTTTCTGCTGCTGAGAGGGTTATATGAGAGCCTTATGTCTAATGTGTATGATATAACCGATGTGAAAATATTGATTGAGGGGAGAGAGATGGAAAGCCTCGGAGGGCATTTATATCTTTCTTATCCGTTAAAGGATATGGTTTCTTCCGCCTCAGCGAGATTCCCCGAGCAACTCGGGGCCGCCGAGGAGACGCCGGGGCCAACAGGAGACAAGGAGAATAAAATTAATTTCCGATGAATGAGATAAATAGCAACAGTCCTATAGGAGTCTTTGATTCCGGAGTGGGCGGGCTTACTGCCCTCAAGGAAATATTCAGGTTATTGCCGGATGAAAACACAATATATCTCGGAGATACGGCAAGAGTGCCTTACGGCATAAGGTCACCCGAAACCGTGACAAGGTATTCTTTTGAGAATGTGCGGTTTCTCGTGTCAAAGGGCATAAAACTTCTTGTTGTTGCGTGCAATACCGCATCCTCTGTCAGTCTTGAAGCAATAAGGAAAAGCATGTCTGTTCCGGTTATCGGCGTTATAGAGCCGGGCGCGAGCGAGGCGGTAAAGAGCACGAGGAATAAAAAAATCGGCGTAATAGGAACAGAGGCGACCATCAGAAGCAGCGCATATAAGAAGGCGATAGAAGCGATTGACGGCAGTGTGCAGGTATTCGGATTTTCATGCCCTCTCTTTGTCCCGCTGGTTGAGGAAGGGTGGACAGAAGGAGAAATCGCAATGATGGTTGCGGAAAAATACTTAAGAAAGGTAAAAGAGAAGGGGGTGGATACTCTTGTTTTAGGGTGCACGCATTATCCCCTGCTCAAAAAGGTTATTGCAGAGGTTATGGGCTCTGATATAAGGCTTATTGATTCCGCTGTTGAGACAGCTAAGAGAACAGCCGGGACATTAAAAAAAGACGGCTTGGAGAGAAGAGTGAAGGAAAGACCGTCAAGGAAATTCTATGTCACAGACTCTCCTGAACGATTTGTAAAAGTAGGAGAAAGATTTCTTCAGCAGAAGATAGAACGGATAGAACAAATAGCTGTCAGCAGTTAGCTTTCAGCAATTAGTTTAAAAAATTAAAAGCTGTATGCTGAGGGCTGAAAGCTGATAGCTTGAAATTGGAGGATAGATGAGGATTGACAATAGAGCAAACACAGACTTGAGAAAATTGAAAATCACAAGGGGATTCGTAGGGACAGCGGACGGCTCTGTGCTTATTGAGATGGGAAACACAAGGGTTATCTGCACGGCGTCAATTGAAGAAAAAGTCCCGCAGTTTCTGAAGGACCAGAAAAAAGGATGGGTTACAGCAGAGTATTCAATGCTGCCGAAGTCGTCTCATACAAGGATAGTGCGCGAGTCAAGCGCGGGAAGGATTGGCGGAAGAACGCACGAGATTCAGAGGCTTATAGGAAGGGCGTTAAGGTCAGTTGTGGACCTGGGCCTGCTCGGTGAAAGGACGGTATGGATAGACTGCGATGTAATAGAGGCAGACGGCAGTACAAGGACCGTGAGCATAACAGGCGCATTTATCTGCCTTGCGGATGCGCTCAGAAATGCTCTTAAAAACGGGATACTGGAAAGGATGCCGTTAAAAGATTATCTTGCGGCTGTCAGCGTAGGCATTGTGAATGGACAGCCTGTTCTGGACCTGAGTTATGCAGAAGATTCCATGGCAGAGGTTGATATGAATGTCGTTATGACAGGCAGCGGGAATCTTGTTGAGGTGCAGGGCACGGCAGAGGGGATTCCATTTTCAAGGAAGACACTCGACAGGCTTATAGACCTGGCGGGAGACGGGATTAAGAAGCTGGTGGAAGTTCAAAAAAGTATCGTGAAAATTGATGATGTGCTTAGCTTTTAGATAATGTGGTAAAATATCAAGAATATATCCAAGGAGGAAGGTTTGAACAAGTATAGAAATGTCTTTGTCTGGATGCTGCTGATAGTGATGACAATACTCCTCTTTAATCTCCTGAATGCGCCGAAGAAGGTTGAAGAGGAGATGATATTCTCCGAATTCATAGCGAGGCTTGACGCATGGAGCGTTGAAGAGGTTGTTATAACGGAAAACCATGTAACAGGACGTTTGAGGGACGGGAAAAAGTTTAAAACATATCTGGCTGAATACCCTGATCTTGTGAAGGATTTGAAGGCAAAAGGAGTGAAGATTACCGCAAAGCCGGCTGACCAGAATCCGTGGTATGTGAATTTCTTTTTTTCATGGGGGCCTATAATATTTCTTGTGCTCATATGGATATTCTTTATGCGGCAGATGCAGACCGGAGGAAATAAGGCGCTGTCCTTCGGGAAAAGCAAGGCAAGGCTGTTGTCTGATAAGGCTGTAAAGATAACCTTTGCAGATGTGGCAGGGATAGAAGAAGCAAAAGAAGAGGTTCAGGAGATAATAGATTTT
>CAZHHV010000137.1:0-1135 GCA_964532335.1 uncultured Nitrospiraceae bacterium | reverse complement strand
AGATTTTCTCAAGTCGCCCCAGAAATTTTCAAAACTCGGAGGCAAGATTCCAAAGGGTGTGCTTCTTGTCGGCGCTCCGGGCACGGGCAAGACCCTGCTTGCAAAGGCAATTGCAGGAGAAGCCGGGGTGCCGTTTTTCTCAATATCAGGCTCTGACTTTGTTGAGATGTTTGTAGGAGTCGGCGCATCAAGGGTGAGGGATTTATTTGAACAGGCAAAGAAAAGCGCGCCGTGCATAATCTTTATTGATGAGATAGACGCTGTCGGCCGCCACAGGGGAGCAGGGATCGGCGGCGGGCATGACGAAAGAGAACAGACATTAAATCAGCTGTTGGTTGAGATGGATGGTTTTGAAGGGAACGCGGGTGTGATAATACTTGCAGCCACCAACAGGCCTGATGTGCTTGATCCGGCGCTTCTGAGGCCGGGCAGGTTTGACAGGCAGGTTGTGGTGCCTGTGCCTGATGTTAAGGGAAGGCTCGAGATAATAAAGGTGCATACCAAGAATATACCGTTAGATGAAAACGTTAAACTTGAGGTTATTGCGAGAGGGGCGCCCGGATTTACAGGCGCTGACCTTGCGAATCTTGTAAATGAGGCAGCGCTTCTTGCCGCAAGGAAATCAAAAATCAATGTTGATATGTCTGATTTTGAGTTCGCAAAGGATAAAGTTCTCATGGGTGTTGAGCGGAAGAGCATGATAATAAGCGAGGCGGAGAAAAAGAATACAGCCTATCATGAGGCAGGGCATACGCTTGTTGCAAAGCTTACTCCGGGAACTGACCCTATTCATAAGGTGAGTATCATCCCGCGCGGAAGGGCGCTCGGCGTAACGCAGCAGCTTCCTATAGATGACAGGTATACATATTCAAGAGACTATCTATTAAAGGCGCTTACAGTTCTCCTTGGCGGCAGGGCGGCTGAAGAGATTGCCTTAAAGCATATGACCACAGGAGCAGGCAATGACCTTGAACGCGCTACTGAACTTGCAAGGCGGATGGTTACGGAATGGGGCATGAGCGAAAAGCTCGGGCCGCTGACATTCGGCAAGAAAGACGAGCAGATATTCCTCGGAAGAGAGATAGCAAAACATAAAGACTACAGCGAAAAGACCGCTACGGACATTGACGAAGAG
>CAZHHV010000136.1:0-5048 GCA_964532335.1 uncultured Nitrospiraceae bacterium | reverse complement strand
GAGATACGGCTCTATCACAACGGCAAGGCAATAGGAGAAGATACAAGGGCTGTAAAGATTGTTCCAAAGGGCAACGAGGCTGTAAAGTCATATACCGTTACCCTTGTGGATGGCGCGAATACCTTCAGGGCAACTGCATTCAGCAAGGACAGGACAGAATCAAACCCGTATGAACTCATGGTAAAGCTCACAGCACCGTCAAAAGAGGTCAATCTTTATATCCTTGCAGTTGGCATAAACAAATATAAAAACCCTGCGTTGAACTTGAACTATGCAGAGCCGGATGCGCGGGGGATTGTGAATTTCTTTAGACAAAAGGGCGGGCTATTTAAAAAGGTCAATGTCATTGAGATATACGATGAGCAGGCAACCAAAGAGACGATAATCTCCAAGCTGAAGGAATTGCAAAACACAAATCCGCAGGATGCAGTGCTGATATACCTTGCAGGGCATGGAGAGAGTGTCAGCGATAAGTGGTATTTTATCCCGCATGAACTCACATATCCTGAAAGAGAGGAGTATGTAAAGACAAAGGGAATATCATCGGATGAATTTTCAGGCTATATAAGAAATATAACTGCACAGAAGATGCTTGTCTTGATTGATGCGTGCAAGTCAGGAGCAGTGCTTGTGGCATTCAGGGGATTTGAAGACAGGAAGGCTCTATCGCAGTTGTCAAGGTCAACAGGGGTGCACATAGTAGCAGCGTCAACCAAAGACCAGTTTGCAGCAGAGGTAAAGGAACTCGGTCATGGGGTATTCACATATATCCTGCTTGAAGGACTGAAAGGTAAGGCAGCCGGCAAAGGTGAGACTGTTACAGTGAGAAAACTGATGGGATATATAGAAGAAAAACTGCCGGAGATAACGAAGAAATACAAACAAGAGGCACAGTATCCTGTAGTGGATTCAAAGGGAATGGATTTCCCGCTGTCGCTGACAAAATAAATACAGATAAACATAGGAGGATTTGTATGTTAAGAATATTTATTTCACTAACTCTGAGTCTGTTTTTTATTTCCAATCTCTACGCCTCGCAGTCCACCATCACCGAATCAGAGGGTTATGCATGCATGGGCGAGGATAAGTCAATGAAGGAGACAGAGCGCGCTGCTATGACAGATGCAAAGGATAAAGCTGCGAAGAATGCGGCTACTTATATTAAAGGCAAGTCAAAAATTGAAGATTCACAGTTAATTAAGGACATCATAGAGGCTTATAACAATGCAACAGTCGTGGTTGATAAGGAAATTGAAAAGGGCTGGTACAATGACCCGTCATTGGGAAGATGCTACAGAGTAAAGATAAAGGCAAATGTCATTCCTGATGAAAATGCCATGAAAAAAACTTCAGAGGAAACCATGGATAATCCCTCTGCGCCTTTAAACGTCAAAGTCTGGACAGACAAAAAAGAATATAAACAAGGCGATAAGATTAAGATTTATATAAAAGGCAATAGGCCGTTTTATGTGAGGGTTATCTATAAAGATGCGACAGGTAACCTCATCCAGATTTTGCCGAACCCTCACAGAAAGGATAATTATTTTAACGGTGGTGTCATTTACGAAATCCCCTCCGGCAACGACAAATTTGAACTTGAGGTAAGTCCCCCCTTCGGAGAAGAGAGCATTATGGTATACGCCAGTGTTTCCCAGCTTGGAGATTTAAGCCTGAAAAAAGAGGGCAGCGTATATCAGGTAAAAACTAAGCCGAAAGATGTGGGCGTAAAGACAAGAAGCATAAAAATAAAGGAAATTGAGGAAGGTATGTCTCAACAAGCATTGGATTTTTTTGAGGAAAAAGTTACGGTGAAAACAGGGAAGTAACAGTATGCTGCTGCTATTCGGGCATAATTTTGTGGTAATGTATAACTACAATTAACAAACAGCTCGGAGGGGGACATTAAGATGGAAAAAGAGAATTTACTAAACCGTATTACCGTGAATCCTGAAGTAATGGTAGGGAAACCGACAATCAGGGGGCTGAGGATTACTGTGGAACAGATACTAAAGGCGCTTGCCGGCGGAGTAACGGTTGAAGAACTTTTAGAAGATTATCCTGAACTTGAAAGGGAAGATATTCAGGCAGCCCTTATGTATGCATCTGAACTTGTGAATGAAGAACAGGTTTTTGCTGTCAGTTAATAAATCATTTCTGATATGACATCCAAATTAAAGTTTCTGATAGATGTTGGTGTCGGCAAAAAAGTTGAAAAGTGGCTTTTAGAACAGAGCTACGATGTAAAGTGCGTGAGAGATATAAACCCGAAAGCTGATGATTCCGCGATATTGCATCTTGCTGTTAAAGAAGGACGGATGGTAATCACAATGGATAAGGACTTTGGCGAACTTGTTTACAATTCAGGCAAACTGCATTCGGGTGTTTTGATTTTGAGACTTGAAGATGCAAATGGCGACAAGAAGGTAATGACCATAAAGAAAATATTAGCCGAATACTCAGATAAATTATATGGCAAGTTTTGTGTATTTCAGGGAGAAAGATTAAGGATAAAAAGTTAAAAAACCTTTGAATTAGGGAGGGTGAAATGAAAATATTCAAAAAAATAAGCCTGCTGAGAAGCTTATCTGTTCTTTCAATTCTTTTTCTCGCCTCGTGTGCGTCTGCCCCGTCCACTCCGAAGATTAATCTTATTGAAAATGCAGAGATGGGAATGGAGATGGAATTGAATCAACCGGCGACTAAGGTCTATTATGCAGTTTTTTCCCCTGACGGAAGATATGTCCTATCATCAAGTGGCACGCCACTTAGGCTCTGGGATGTTAAGGCAGGGAAGATGGTAAGACAAATTCAAGGGAAGACGAATATTGATGGGCCAACCCCTGTAGCCTTTTCTCCGGATGGCAAATATATCATTTCAGCAAGTGATGATGACTTAGGACTTAAACTCTTTGATGTTGAAACAGGAGCGGAGGTAAGGGCATTCAAGTCTAAAGTGTCTATGAGGCATCCTAATGATTATCCTTATGTAGCCTTTTCGCCTGACGGAAGGTATGTTTTAGATGCCGACTGCAGGCTCTGGGATGTATCTACAGGACATGTTGTAAGAATATTTCGAGGGGGTGGTTGGTGCCCGTCGCCAGCCTTTTCCTCTGACGCTAAATATGCTTTATTACCAACACCGAGTGGACTTTTGGGAATTTTTACAACATTTGGGCTCTTTGATGTTTCTACAGGAGCGGAGGTAAGAACATTCAAATTACGTTCATCATATTTTACCGCAGGTGCCTTTTCTCCGGATGGCAAATATATCATTTCAGGGTCGGGGCCTTCAGATGGCACCCTTACGCTTTGGGATGTTTCAACGGGTAAAGAAATAAGAACATTTGGCGCGCATAAAAGACAGATTGTTTCCGTAGCGTTCTCGCCTAACAGTAAATATGTACTTTCAAGCTGGATTGAAAGTACATTCAGTCTCTGGGATGTTGAAACAGGGAAAGAGATAAGAACTTTCACAGGGCATGCGGGTGGTGGTGGGTATAGTATATTCATTGGTGGAGGCGCGAGAGGTGTGAGTGTTGGATCGGTGGCTCACAATCTGACTAAGTTACCCTTATTGGGGTGGCTTGCTCCTACGAGAGTAACGCTGGGAGAACTGAGTGCGAGTAGTAGCTCGGTTCACTCTGTAGCCTTTTCCTCTGACGGTAAATATGTTCTTTCAGGAAGCAATGCCGCCTCGGTCAGAATCTGGGATGTAGCAACAGGTAAAGAAATTGCCACGATAGTAGGCTTTAAAGACGGCGAATGGCTTGTTATAACTTCTGAGGGATACTACAACGCCTCAGAGAAAGGCGCCCAATATCTCAATGTAAAAGTAGGAGAGCAAAAATATGACATGAATCTCTTCTACGACGTCTTCTACCGTCCTGACATTGTTGCAGCAAAACTGAGGGGAGAAGATATAAAGGATTTAATTACAATTACGATGAAAGATGCAATCAAAAGCCCTCCGCCTGTTGTTGAAATAAGCCCAATCTCATCATCTCTGGCATCTCCAAAGGCAAAGGTCTGCTATAACGTAAAAAGCACAGGAGGAGGGATTGGAGAGATAAGGCTCTTTCATAATGGAAAACTCATAGAATCAGACGGATACTACAAAGAAACTGCAAAGACATCAGACAAGATGCAATTAGCACAAATAAACAGCAAAACAATCTATGAAGACATGCGGAGCGTCAAAATAAAAGGCATAGGAGAAATAAGCTCTATAACAAGTAAAACAAAAGGTGAGCTTTTTGAAGGATGTAAAGAAGTGGATGCAATAGAAGGAGAAAACGAGATAAGCATAACAGCCTTCAATAAAGACAATACAGTTCAGGGATATATGCAGACAGTCAAATTCACCTCAGCAGTCAAACAGGAAGAACCCCATATTTATATCCTTTCAATAGGCATAGACCAATATAAAGACAGCACAATAAACCTCAAATACGCAGTAAAAGACTCAACCGACATAAAAGAGAGGATTCTCAAACAGGCAGAGACCATCTATAAACCCAGGAACATTCACTACGAACTCCTTACAGACAACAATGCAACAAAGGCAGATATAATAAGCAAAATCAATGATCTGTCAAAAAAGATAAAACCAACAGACAGCTTCATACTCTTTGTTGCAGGGCATGGAACACTCCTTCAGAACCAGTACTACATGCTCACACATGAATATAATGGAAAGATAAATGAAAATAACCTCATAAGCTCAAATGAAATCGTAGAGATGTCAAAGAAGATAAAGTCACTCTCACAGCTATTCATCTTTGACACCTGCCATGCCGGAGGAGTTGACTACATAGTGAGCGGGCTTTACGATGCAAGAATGTCAGTCCTTGCAAAGAAGATGGGGCTTCACATATATGCATCTGCTAACTCGAAAGAGGCAGCGATGGACGGATACCATGGAAATGGATTATTCACATACACCCTACTTGACGGACTGAACAACAAAAGAGAAGCAGACAAAAATAAAGACAACAAGATAAGCCTTGTAGAACTTGGAGAATACTCAAAGACAACGACAACAGATATAT
>CAZHHV010000135.1:0-5132 GCA_964532335.1 uncultured Nitrospiraceae bacterium | reverse complement strand
GGAATCCAGAAAAACAAAAAACTGGATTCCGCATCAAGTGCGGAATGACAGAAATAAGACAGTCCCAGCCTCCTTGTAAGTTTTCGTCTCAAAGAATCCCCCCATATTTTTTATTTCTCTTCATAATTTCTTCATTATTGAATGCTATGTTTTAATCATGACAAAATGGTTATTCATAGTTGCCCTGAGTGGAATTCTAACAGCCAATATCCATGCAGAAACAAAAAAAGAGGAGCCGGAGAAAGGCGTTACACCATACGGCGTTTCATGCCCTCTTTGCGGTGAATACGGGTATTGTAAAAAAGAGGTAAAGCATGAAGCGGCAGTCAAAGCGCTTGAAAAATATTACAAGGGAAAAGGCATGACCGTTACTGTAACGAAAAAAGAGGGACGGTTCATAGAAGCAGCTGTTTATAAAGACAAGGATTTAGTTGACAGAGTTGTTCTTGACTGTAAAACAGGAAAGATAAGGTCAATATATTAATACTGAAAAGGGGGTAAATTATGAACAGACTGGCTGTATTTAGTTTATTCCTGCTCTTAATAGCAGGAATTGCATATGCAAAGGATTATGAGGTAAAGAAAAAGGCAGGGGATTATGATGTCACAGTAAAAATCGACAAAAACCCGCCTGTTGTCGGAGATAACAATATAACCATTGACATTAAAGATGCGGCAGGCAAGAATGTAACTGATGCAGCAGTGAGGGTTGAATACTCTATGCCTGCGATGCCGGGAATGCCTGCAATGAACTATAAGACAGACACAGAACTCAAAGGCTACGAATACAAGGCAAAGATGAACCTCTCAATGTCAGGGTCGTGGAATATTGCCGTGAAGATAACCCGCGGCGGAAAGACAGCAACGGTAAAATTCAATGTGGACGCGCACTAAAGAATCAGGATACAGGATGCAGGATGCAGGATGTAACCCCCCTCAGTCCCCCCTTATTAAGGGGGGAAGTAAAGGGGGGTATCTTGTATCATGCATCTTGTATCATGCATCGTTTTTGCTATTCACTATCAACTGTTCACTATTCACTGATAATGCCTTTGCCGAAGAACTGAAACTTCAGAACCTGATAGACGAGGCGCTGAAGAACAACCATGATCTCATTGTATCAGGATTAAAGGTATCCACTTCAAAATACAAGATACCTCAGGTGCAGAGCCTTCCTGATCCGATGTTCATGTTCGGCTATCAGAATGAAGGATATGACAGATACACCTATGGCGAGATGCAGGGCGCACAGTGGATGTTCTCTGCGTCTCAGATGTTCCCATTCCCGGGCAAGCTATCGTTAAAAGGAGAGATGGCTCTTAGAGATTCTGAAAGCCTGAAGGCATTGTATGAATCCGCAAAGCTCACAACAATAGCAAGGATAAAAGAACTTTACTACGACCTGTTCTTTACCTATAAAAATATTGACATTATACGGAACAAGACCGCGCTCTTTTCAAGGATAGAAGACGCAGCCATTGCAAGATATTCATCAGGCATGGCGCCGCAGCAGGAAGTGTTAATGGCTCAGACAGAAAAATACATGCTCCTTGAAAAAGAAGAAATGCTAAAGCAAAAACTTCAATACATAGAGGCGATGCTGAACACTGCTGTTGGAAGAGACGTCAATTCTCCTCTTGGCAGGCCGCTTGAGCCTGTCCATACTTCATACATCTATAATATTGAGGAGCTTATTAAGATGTCGCACTCAAATTCTCCATTGATAAAATCAAGAGAAAAAATGATAGCCGCGGCAAAGGCAAAGGTTAACATGGCTGAGAGAGAGTATTATCCTGATTTCACCATTGCCGGCAGTGTTGCTGAACGGAGGGGAGAGTTTAAAGATATGTGGAGCCTCACAACCACAATCAATATACCTATTTTTTATAAAACAAAACAGAAAATGGCTGTGCTTGAGGCAGAATCCGCCCTTTCAGAAGCAAAGCATGAACTTGAGGCAGTTAAGTTAATGCTGTCTTCCAATATAAGAGAAAACTACTCTATGATTAAGGCGGCTGAAAAGTTAACGGAGATATACAGGAATGGCCTTATACCCAAGACATATCAGGATTTTGAACTCGCAATTTCCGGATATGTAACAGGAAAAGTCGAGGCAATAACTATCATAACAAGGCTGAAATCACTAATTGACTATGAGCTTTTATACTGGGGACAGTTCATAGAAAGGGAAAAGGCGGTTGCAAGGCTTGAGGCTATAACGGCAGTCAGTCTACGACCCATGGGCAATCAGCAGTCAGCCCGCCCTGCCCTTCAGAACAAAATTGACATCGCCGTCAGTCAGGGAGAAAAAGAAAAATGAAAAAAAGAAATCTCATAATTATAATCGGACTGATTTTGACAGCAGGATTAATATCCTATCTTTTAAAGCCTGAGTTCCTGAAAAGCCCTGTAAAAAGCAAACCGCAGACATCTGTGCAAACAGCGGCTCCTGCACATCAGGGACACACTGCGGAGAATAAAGAGCCTCAGGTTCAGGTTGAAACGCAGCAGAAAGAGCAGGCAGAAGAGACTCCGACAGTTGAGATACCTTTAGAAAAACAGCAGTTGATAGGCGTAAAAACAGTTGCGGCATCTGTGAAGCCCCTGCAGAAAATTATCAGAACAGTGGGCCGTATTGAATACGATGAGAGAAGGCTTGCGACTGTCAACACCAAGATTGAAGGCTGGATTGAGAAGCTCTATGTTGACTACACAGGCAGGTATGTCAAAAAAGGCGAGCCGTTGGCAGAGATTTACAGCCCTGAACTTGTCGCAACGCAGCAGGAATTCTTAAACGCGCTTAAATGGGCAAAACAGAGCAAAGAACAAAACAGTGAAAATAATCCCCCCATCCCCCCTTTGACAAAGGGGGGCGAGGGGGGATTTGCGGGTGAGAATATTAGTAATTTGCTTTCAAAGGATGCCAAGGCAATAATTGAGGCGGCAAAGCAAAGGCTGAGGTTATGGGATATAAATGATGCCCAGATTAAAAAAATTGAAGAGGCAGGAAAACCGATAAGGACCTTAACCATATTCAGCCCTGCAAGCGGCTATGTCGTGCAGAAAACGGTATTGCAGGGAATGCGTGTTATGTCAGGTGAAAAGCTATTTGATATTGTAGACCTTTCCACAGTCTGGATAGTATCGGACATATACGAATATGAAGTGCATTTGATGAAAACAGGGCAGACCGCAAAGATAAGCCTGAGTTATTTCCCCGGCAGGGAATTTTCATCAACGATTGACTACATCTATCCTTCTCTTGCAGGCGAAACAAGAACAGCAAAGGTAAGATTCATAATCTTAAACCCCGGAGGGCAGCTCAAACCTCAGATGTTCACCAACGTAGAGGTAAAAATAAATTTAGGCAACAAACTCGTTATCCCTGAAAGCGCTGTAATTGATACCGGAATAAGGCAGATAGTTTATGTGGATAAAGGAGAAGGGTATTTTGAGCCGAGAGAGGTTATGTTAGGGCTTAAGGCAGAGGGGATGGTGGAAGTTCTCAAAGGAATAAAGGCAGGGGAAAAAGTGGCGTCATCAGGCAACTTCCTGATTGACTCGGAGGCGCAGTTAAAAGGGATAAAGCCACTTGGACATAAACATTGAAAGAAAGTGAAGAGTGACAGCGTACAGTGCCAGTGAACAGACTCAGAAAACTGAACATTGACACGCAAAAAACTGACACTAATCACTGACACTGACACTACAAATATGATTGCTAAAATAATAGAACTCAGCGCAAGAAACAAATTCATAATCTTTCTGCTGGTATTTTTCCTCTTAGCATGGGGATACTGGGCGCTTAAGAATACTCCGCTTGATGCAATACCTGATTTAAGCGACACTCAGGTAATCATCTATACGGAATGGCCGGGAAGAAGCCCAGACCTTGTTGAAGATCAGATAACTTATCCGATAACGTCAACGCTCCTTGCAGCGCCAAAGGTTCAGATTGTAAGAGGTTTCTCTTATCTCGGAAGCTCGTTTATTTATGTAATCTTTGAAGAAGGGACAGATATCTACTGGGCGCGAAGCAGGGTGCTTGAATACCTTCAGTCAGTAAAAAATAAAATCCCTGCTGAAGTCAACCCTGTGCTCGGGCCTGATGCAACAAGCGTAGGATGGGGATTCTCTTATGCTGTAGTTGATGAGACAGGCAGCCATGACCTCTCCGAACTCCGGTCTGCGCAGGATTACAACATAAAACTTGCCCTTGAGAGCGTGCAGGGAGTCTCTCAGGTTGCAAGCATCGGAGGATTCGTAAAGCAGTATCAGATAACAATAGACCCTAACAAGCTTCTTGCATATAACCTTCCGATAACCACAGTTATGGATGCAATAAGGAAAAGCAATAAGGACGTGGAAGGAAGAGTGCTTGAATTTTCAGGCATTGAATATATGGTAAGAGGAAGAGGTTATATCAAGACGCTTGACGACTTGAAAAATATTGCTGTCGGCACAAGCGGCGCCGGAACGCCTGTATTCCTAAGAGACATAGCGAATATACAGCTTGGGCCGGAGATACGAAGGGGGCTTGCAGAGCTTGACGGAAAAGGAGAGGTAGCTGGAGGCATTGTAGTTATAAGATTCGGCGAGAATGTCCTCAATGTCATAGACAGGGTTAAAGAAAGGATTAAGAATGATATTGAGCCGAGCCTTCCGAAGGGAATGAAGATTATCACAACCTATGACAGAAGCGACCTCATATACCGCTCTATTGACACACTTAAAGAAGAGATCATAAAGCTCTCCATAGCAGTCAGCGTCGTATGCATAGTATTTTTATTCCATCTTCCAAGCGCGCTCGTTGTCATACTTACCTTGCCTATTGCAATCATCATCTCATTTATATGCATGTATTACCTCGGCGTCACTTCAAATATCATGAGCCTGAGCGGCATTGCAATCGCAATTGGAGCAATGGTTGATGCATCAATAATAATGGTAGAGAACGCACATAAAAAACTTGAAGACTGGGAACTGCACGGCAGGCATGGCAGCAGGGTGGAAGTGATTATCGATGCAGCGAAGGAGGTAGGCCCTTCCCTCTTCTTTGCGCTGCTTGTAATCACCGTAGGATTTCTGCCTGTATTTACGCTTCAGGCTCAGGCAGGAAGATTATTTAAACC
>CAZHHV010000134.1:0-5204 GCA_964532335.1 uncultured Nitrospiraceae bacterium | reverse complement strand
CCTGGTTTGCAACCAGGAGGTCATCGGTTCGATCCCGTTCACCTCCACTTGATTTGCTAAGAAAAGCATGTGGAGTGCGTCCCGAGCTGCTCGGGAAGGTCATGCGGATGAGTTAGAATCCTGCTCCACTTGATTTTTTTATCTGGTAAATGTTATCTTATTTTCCTGGTGGCGTTGCCGGAGGGGCCACACCCGTTCCCATCCCGAACACGGTAGTTAAGTCCTCCAGGGCTGATGATACTTTGACCGCGAGGTCATGGGAAAGTAAGTCGCTGCCAGATTAAAGAAAAGCCCGGATTAACCTTCGGGCTTTTTTATTTTCAGCCGAAATTGTCCCCTTTGTTCAAGCCCAGACAATTTTGCCATGATATGCCAACCCAACTTTTTGTCCTCGAAGTTAGAGATTTTTTCTTTTCTATTTGTGCGAGGTTATGCTATATTCCATTCATAAAACCGGAAAATACCCTGTGGGTATATTAATTGTTAAGCCAAGAAGGAAAGAGATGATGAAAAAGTGGTTTTTGCTGTCCATGCCAATCATTGTTTTGGTTGCTGTGCTTTCCTCATATAATGCCTATGCGGAAACCCTACTCACGGAAGAGCAGGCTCTCAATATCTTAATGTCAAAAATCAAGAAAGACAAACTTTACGATAGCTGGACTACCTTGTCCTGTCTTTCCTTTCTTAATGAGGAAAAGACGAAGAACTATATTGAGATAAGCATACATGAAAAACACGGTGGCAGCTGTCCCGGTGATCCTGCTACGTTTCCAATTGTAGACCGCTTCAGAATTCATCGCCTAACCAAACAAATCCAGTGGCTCGAACCAATGGAAGGCCAGTGGCTACCGTATAAAGCCGTATTGAAGGAAAGGCTGAAAAGATGACAATCAAAAGAAGAAAGCGAGGCCATGGGGTCGAACCTAAAAAATACACTTTACAAACAGAATGATTGAGAATAGAGGAATAACCTCTGCGGTTTTTTGCCGGGGCTGATTGACCCTGCGCCTTAGTTCTCTCGTTATGTTAAAATAAATTAAGAAAAGAGGTGATGTCATGGCTACAAAAACTAAAGAGTTGATTTCAATGGTTGAGTCTCTACCTGTGGATGTAAAAACTACATTAGTTGAAAAAATTCTCGATAGTCTCCACCCATCACAAAAAGAAATAGATGCGTTATGGGCAAAAGAAGCTGAAAGGCGAGTGAAGGAGATTAAAACCGGAAAAGTCAAAACTATTCCGGGCGATAAAGTCTTTAGGGAAATTCGGGAACGATTCCACAAATGAAATACTCCTTCCATCCCGAAGCGAGGATTGAATTTTTTGAAGCAGTCAAATATTTTGAAGATTGCAAATATGGGCTTGGCGTAGAATTTTCACGAGAAGTATTCTCAACAATTCAGCGTATCATTCATTTCCCTCTGGCATGGTCAGAATTTTCAGAAAATACAAGAAGATGTTTAACCAAGCGTTTTCCTTATGGCGTGATTTATCAAATCATTGAAGAAGAAGTCATAATAATTGCGGTTATGCAATTAAACAGGGAACCTGATTATTGGAAAAAGAGAATAAAGTAGAGATTGACTTTCGTATTTCATATCCGCTTCCCGCTGCACTTCTCGCAATACCCTCTCATCTCAAGGGTATGGCTGACACATCTGAACTTCTCTTTTTTGCAAAGGTTTTTTTGAAGCTGTTCGAGTTTCTCTGAATAAATCTGCATTACCCTACCGCATTTTACGCATATGAGATGGTCGTGATGTTTGTGGCCAAAGGTATGCTCATAATGAGCATGTTTATCAACCCTTTCCACCTGCTCTACAAGCCCGCATTCAAGAAGAAGCTGAAGCGTTCTGTAAACGGAAGCCCTTGACGCCTTCATACCCTTCTTTCTAATTTCAAAGAACAGGTCTTCGGGATCAAAATGTCCGTGATTGGAAAATACCTCTCTTAGAATAGCTGCGCGCTCGTTTGTGAACTTACACCCTTTTTTCTCAAGAAATTCTCTGAAAATCTTCTCTTCCATCTGCCTCATTGCTCAGAAAGTTACATTAAATGTCTTTAATATCCAGTTGAGCAAGCCTCCGCCAAGAAATGCAAACGGGAAAACAACCGCAACAATTCCGAGTGCAGTTTTCATGCCGCGTTCTTTAACAATCATAAAGAAATTTGCAAGGCATGGGATAAAGAGAGTGATGGTAACAAGGCTTACAACAGACTGAACAGGCGTCAGCAGTCCCTTTTCCGCCATTGCAAACAGGCCTGCTGCGCCGTAATCCCTTCTCAGAAAACCGAGGATGAACGATTCCGTTGTCTTTTCAGGCAAGCCTAAAAGATTTACAACTACGGGAGAGGCTATTGTCTCAAGCACGCCGAGCAGGTTAAGTTTATGCAGGACAAAAAGTATTAATGTCCCGAGTATAAAAAGCGGCACTGCTTCCTTCAGATACCATTCAATTCTTCCTGCTGTCTTTACAAGGATATTTATAATATTAGGCCTTCTTATCGGAGGTATTTCAAGGAAGAATTCTGTCTTTTCTCCTTTTATAACCTTTGATGCAAGGTATCCTGAAAAGAGAAGTGTCAATAAAATAGTCCCTGCCCAGACAAGTGTTGCCTTAAAAGATAAAGCGCCGAGCATTCCAAGTATCACTCCAAGCTGCGCAGAGCAGGGCACGGCAAGCGCAAGGAGAAATGTTATTATCAGCCGCTCTTTTTTTGTCTCGAGTATTCTTGACGTCATAACTGCCATCGTACCGCAGCCAAGCCCCAAAACCATCGGCAGTACAGCCTTGCCGTTAAGTCCCATCAGATTGAATATCCTGTTGCTCATTATTGCAAGCCTCGGCAGATAACCGCTGTCCTCAAGGATTGCAAAGGCAATAAAAAAAGTCGCCGTAATAGGCAGGATTATGGCTATGGCATAGGTTAGGGCAACTGTTATTAGTCCATATTCTCCTACAAGCAATTCCTGAATAAAACCCTCCGGCGCTATTGTCTGGACAACCTTTGTTGCCATCGGGTTAAGGTATTTGCCGAATATTGTATTCTCAAAAAAATCAACGAGAGTCCCTGCGCCCAAAACGCCTACAAACTGGTATAGCCCGTAAAGCACAATCAGCAAAAGAGGAATTCCCCATAAAGGATGCATACTTATTCTGCCAATGAAAGATAACAGCTTCCCGCCTTCTGCCGGGATTTTTTTTAGGACTTTGTCCGCTATCTCCCCTGCCACGTCAAGGCGCTGTTTGTTTATCAAAAGACTCAAAGGCTCTTTTACCTTTGACTGGCATTCATCTCTAAGGGCTTCTATCTCTTTTATAACCTCTGCTTTAAGATTTACAATCAGCCATTTTTTAAGGCTCTCATCGCCTGAGAGTATCATTATGGATAACGCTCTTTTTGAGATGCTGATCTGAGGCAGCAGTGACGATATCTTTTCAATGTATTCTTCTATTACATCTTCGTATCTGACCTTAGCGCTGGGTTTAACGGCATGCGGGATAGCGGATTTAATCTCCTTCAAGCCTTTTCTCTGCGGTGCTATAGCACTTATCACCTCAGCGCCTATCAGCGTTTTAAGGTGATTACTATCTACAACTATCCCCCTGTCCCTTGCCTCATCCTCCATATTAAGGACAAGAATCGCAGGCAGTTCCATCTCCGCTATCTGCAGGGTTATAAGCAGTGACCTTTTTAAATTCTTTGTGTCGGCAACCTGCACTACAGCTAACGGCTCCTCCTGCAAAAAAATATCCCGCGTAACTTTTTCATCCTCGCTCATCGGAACCATGCTGTTTACTCCCGGAGTATCGACAACAAGATATCCTTTATTGTTAATCGTCATGTCTCCGTAGGAAACTTCCACTGTGGTGCCCGGATAATTTGATACAGTCACATATTTGTTTGTCAGTAGCCCGAACATCACGCTCTTGCCGACATTCGGGTTTCCTACAAGTACAATCTTATTGCCTGCTCGCATAATCCCTCAGCTTTCTTTTTTATGTTGAGATTGATTCTCAATTACAATTGTACTTTAGTTGCGCTGGTTTTGTCAAAAGCCCTTGATAAGCAGGGCTGTTTTGAGTGACTTTCGGGATTTTTCGGTGACGGTTCTTAATGAAATGCAGCGGCCACATTCTCGACTGTCTGAGTTTCCCGAATATTTCGGGGAACGAGTTTCGAGGACGTAGCGGAATAAGTTTAGAACTGTCGGAAAATCTCGCAGGAAACGAAAGACAGCCCTGATTATCATAAAAGGAATGATGCAAGAAGACTGTCCCCTCCTGCAATACGTAAACATTGCGTAAAGCATATCTTGTGCTATAATAACAGCATCTTTTATTCCCTATCTCTGTTTGCGGCAAGGAGGAATATTTGAAAAAAATACTCATCTTTGAACCCTTGAAACAGTTTGTGTCAGGGGAAAACATCTTAAGCAGAGCCAACACACAGATACTTGCCGCCGCTTCATCCCAGGAAATTCTCTCTATACACAAAAGCGAAAAGGCAGATTTAATCATAATTGACCTTGATATGCCGGACATGTCCGGCGACGAACTCTGCTCCCTGCTGCGCAAAGAGCCTGACCCTAATCCTGTAAAGGTTCTTATAGCCGTAGAGCCCAAGGAAACGGATATTAAACGAGCCGAGCACTGCAGCGCCAATACCTACATTACAAAGCCGATTAATTCTGCTTTATTCTTCAGTAAAATTGCCTCCCTTCTTGATGTCCAGACCAGAAAGGCTTACAGGATGCCAGTGAAAGCAACAGTTGCGGGAGAAATGGGGAACGTTAAGTTTACTGCTGGCACTATTAATATAAGCTCTACGGGCATACTTATTGAGTCTGCCCAGCCTCTTAATGTAAGAGATATCATCAATTGTTCTTTCCTTCTGCCGGGGACCCTTACCATCTTTGTTACGGGGGAGGTCGTCCGCATACTTAAAAAACCCGCCGGAAATATTTATCAGTACGGAATAAGGTTTACGTCAATCAGCGAGGCTGCGCAGCGGATAATAGAGGACTTTGTAAAGAGCCGTTTCGAGCCGCCGGTGTAAATTGTTCCACGTGAAACAATTTTGTGCTATATTGTTCTAAATAAAATGATAAAATAAAACATGTCTATTGCGGAGACAATGATTTGATAATTAAGGGACTTATCTGGTTTGATGATATTATTGAAAAAATTAAAAGAAAACAT
>CAZHHV010000133.1:0-5268 GCA_964532335.1 uncultured Nitrospiraceae bacterium | reverse complement strand
ATAATGAGACACCCAAAGGCTGTTGAGGCAGTGGGAAAAGTAATCGAGGAACTAATATAGCGTTATAGCGTGATGCGTTGTGCGTTATAGCGTAAAGGAATAATTTAACGAGACGCAAATAACGCAATAAACGGAGGTTTTAGATATGGCTCTATCAGGCGTTGAGATATTTAAATTATTACCAAAGACAAACTGCAAAAAATGCGGACATCCCACATGCCTTGCATTTGCGATGAAACTTGCGCAGAGACAGGCATCTCTGGATCAGTGCCCTGATGTATCTGAAGAGGCAAAAAAGATACTCGGAGAGGCCTCAGCGCCTCCGATACGTTCTATAACATTCGGCTCCGGCGACAGAGCGGTAAAGATAGGCGAAGAGACTGTTCTCTTCAGGCATGACAAAAAATTCGTCAACCCGTGCGCCCTCGCTGTTGAAATCAAAGACACTCTTTCCGAGGGAGAGATAACAAAGAAGATAGAGGAAGTCCTTGCATCGGAAATAGACAGGGTCGGACAGAAACTCAGAGTTGACGCAATAGCGCTTACAAACGCATCCGGCGATAAAGGAAAGTTTGAGTCAGCCGCAAAACTTATTGCATCAAAGGCGCCAAACGTTCCGGTGATACTTTCAACAACAGACCCCTCATCCGCAGAAGCGGCTGTAAAGCCGTTTACCGGCAAGAAGCCCATTATCTATGGAGCAAACTCAGGCAATGCAGAGGCAATGGCAAATATTGCAAAAACAGAAAAGGCAACGCTCGGAGTAGTTGCAAACAATCTGGATGAACTCTCAACTCTTACGGAAAAGATAAAATCTATCGGGGTTGAGGACATGGTTATAGACTCAGGAGCAAAAAAGGCAAAAGAAATGCTTGAAAACAATACCATGATAAGAAGGGCTGCGATTAAGAAGAACTTTAAGCCATTTGGATACCCTGTGATTAACTTCGCACAGAGAGACGACAGCCTCCATGAGGCTTTGATTGCATCTGTTGGAATCACAAAATATGCATCAATCATAGTTCTGAGCAGCATTGAGAGATGGAAAAACCTCGCCCTCTTCACTTTAAGGCAGAATATATACACCGATCCTCAGGTGCCGATGCAGGTTGACCAGAAAATATACAAGATTGGAGAAGCAACGCCTGATTCACCGCTTATAATTACAACAAACTTTTCATTAACATACTTCATTGTTTCGGGTGAGGCAGAAAACAGCAAAGTTCCATGCAGGCTTGCAGTCATGGACTGCGAAGGATTATCGGTATTAACCGCATGGGCGGCAGGAAAATTCACTGCTTCAAAAATTGCAACCTTTATAAAAGAGAGCGGCATTGAGAATGAAGTAAAACACAGGGAACTGATTATCCCCGGCTATGTCGCGATATTAAGCGGCGCAATAGAAGACAAACTTGAAGGCTGGAAAGTTACAGTCGGTCCGAGAGAGGCAAACGGACTGCCGGCATTTTTAAAAGCAAAAACAGCATAAATAAATAGCAATGAAGCTATCAGCTTTCAGCGTTCAGCCTTATTCCTGTAGCTGAAAGCTAAGAGCTGATGGCTAATAGCTAATTTAGGAGGTAACAATGTCCAAGTTAATAGCCTCTGCAGCCATAAGAGGCGCGCATACACTGGTAAAACAGGCAGAAGAACTGCTTGAGAAAACCACCGCAGAAAAAGGCAGGGACTTCGCTTTTGAATTCCCTGACACTGCTTTTTATCTTCCGATGATTTACGCAATGACAGCCTTCCCCGTTAAAACACTGGGCGATATGAAAGTTGCGCTGGGCTTGGCAAAGGAACTGCTTCATGACGAGCCTGAAGAGCATTTATGGAAACCGTATCTCGGCGAGGCGCTGGACTCAGGGATGGCAACTCTCTTTGCAGAAGAGATACTGCTTGCATTGAAATATATAAACGGCTTGGAGCCTGCTAAAGATCCCGAGACAGGTTATATATATAACGGATTTATCACCGACACTATTCAGCGGAATCTGGGTATCCAGCTTGTTGACGGCACAATGCCGGGCTTTGCCGCCATTATAGGAGCTGCTCCGAATGATGACATTGCCGTAAACATTGTCAGGGAACTTCAGGAAAAGAATATCCTCACGTTTCTCTCAGGCCATGTAGGCGGCAACAGCGTTACAAAACAACTTCTGAGAAAGGGTGTTGAATTAGGATGGGACACAAGAATCGTCCCGCTCGGCCCTGACACAGAACATACGCTCTATGCTCTTGACTGGGCCATAAGGGCGTCCCTAATATTCGGAGGCAAAAAACCCGGAGATTACAAAGAGCATCTCAAATACCAGAAGGACAGGGTCTTTGCATTCGCAGTGGTTCTCGGCGAGCTTAACGACATAATATGGACTACAGGCGCTGGAGCAATTAACATGGGATTCCCTGCCATTGCAGATACAGACGTTCCGGTCATACATCCTACGGGAGTATGCATATACGAAGAAGTGGACAAGGAGTTTGACCATGGAAAGATAGTGCAGCGGGCTATTGAACAGAGAGGGTTAAAGATTACCGTTGAAAAGCCTCCGATACCTGTTGCATACGGGCCTGCCTTTGAGGGCGAGAGAATAAGAAAAGAGGATATGTTCATTGAATTCGGCGGACAGAGAACACCTTCATTTGAATGGGTCAGGATGAAGGAACTGAATGAGATCGAAGACAATAAGGTAATTATTGTAGGAGACGGCTGGCAGGAGAAGTACGAAAAAGGCGGGCAGATGCCATTGGGCATCGTGATAGATGCGGCAGGAAGAAAGATGCAGAAGGACTTTGAGTCTATCATTGAAAGAAAGATGCACCATAACATAAACGAGGCGCAGGGACTCTGGCACATGGGCCAGCGTGACCTCAACTGGATAAGAATCAGCAGCAATGCAAAAAAAGAAGGCATAACATTAGAACACATCGGCGTAGTCATGGCAACTATGACACATCACAGGTTCAAATCAATCGTGGATAAGGTGCAGGTTACAATATACACCGATGAAAAAGATGTCCTTGCCATACAGGAAGAAGCGAGAAAGGCATACAAGGAGCGTGACCAGAGGCTCGGTTCTATGACTGATGAGGCAGTGGATATTTTTTATTCGTGCCTCCTCTGCCAGTCGTTTGCGCCAAGCCATGTATGCGTCATAAGCCCTGAAAGGCTTGGCCTTTGCGGCGCGTACAACTGGCTGGATGGAAAGGCTGCTTATGAGATAGACCCGACAGGAGGCAACCAGCCGATCCCGAAGGGCGCGCTCATGGACGCAAAATACGGAAGATACACAGGCATAGATGAATACCTCAAAAAGGCATCCGCCGGAGCAGTCGAGACCCTTAACTTATACACAATAATGGAAAACCCGATGACTTCATGCGGCTGCTTTGAATGCATCATCGCAATAATCCCTGAGGCAAACGGAGTGATGATAGTGCAGAGGGGACATACAGGAATGACGCCTGCAGGAATGAAGTTCTCTACCCTTGCAGGAAGCGTAGGAGGCGGAACGCAGAACCCCGGTTTTATGGGCATAGGAAGAAACTTCATTGTAAGCAAGAAATTCCTTCACGGCGACGGCGGGATAAAGAGAATAGTATGGATGACCAAAAATCTTAAGGAAGGCCTTAAGGATGAGTTCAGCAAAAGGGCTGCCGAGGAAGGCGTGCCTGACCTGCTTGACAAGATTGCCGACGAAACGGTTGCAGAGGATTCTGAGAAACTGCTCGAGTTCCTTACACATGCAGGACATCCTGCTCTCAGCATGGACCCGATGCTATAATAAAGAATGAGTGTCAGTGACAGTGAATAGTGTCAGTAAATGTTTAACTGACACTGAACACAGACACTAATCACTGATGTGGAGGATAAAATGAATAAAGTTGTAAAGAGTGCAAATAAAGAAGCCGAACAGGTCTTGGAATGGGGAGAATCCCGCGGGATTGAGACTTGTTTTACAAGGGCTGAAAAGCTCAAGCCCTGCCCGATAGGCGAGACAGGCGCATGCTGCAAGGTCTGCCATATGGGACCGTGCAGGCTCGTTGGAAAAAATGCTGAAGAAGAGGCAAAAGGCGTATGCGGCGCATCCCTTCCTGTTGTCGCGGCAAGGAATCTCGTAAGAATGGTGGCGGCAGGGACAGCGTGTCACGGAGACCATGGAAGAGATATGGCATTTACTCTGCTTGCAGCCGCAAATGGAGAGGCAAAGGATTTTAAGATAAAAGACGTTAAAAAACTCTATAGGGTCGCAGGATACCTTAATGTTGAGTTCGAAGGCAGGGCAGTAAATGATGTGGCAAGGGATGTTGCAACAAAACTTATAGAGGATTTCGGCCGTCAGAGGGGCGAGATCAATTTTGTAAAGAGAGCCCCGCAGAAGACTCAGGAGAGATGGAAGAAATGGGGCATTGTTCCCAGAGGCATAGACAGGGAAGTTGCCGAAGCAATGGACAGAACGACAATGGGCATGGATGCAGACCCTGACTCGCTTCTCTTGCATGGAGGGAAAGCCGCCCTTGCAAATGGATGGGGCGGAAGCATGATATCAACGGATTTGACCGATATACTTTTCGGGACGCCCATGCCGGTAAAGGCAGAGGCAAGCCTTGGCATATTCAAGGAAGACGAGGTAAACCTTGTTATTCACGGCCATGAACCTACCCTTGCCGAGATGATTGTTGACGTAACCGGCGAACCTGAGATAGTTGCTTATGCACAGTCAAAAGGAGCAAAAGGAGTGAATCTCGGAGGGATGTGCTGTACGGCAAATGAAGTAATGATGCGCCACGGCATTCCAACAGCCGGAGGTTTCACCAATCAGGAACTCGGTATTATGACGGGGCTCGTTGACGCGATGATAGTTGACGTTCAGTGCATAATGCCCGCGCTCACAGAAATATCAAAGAAATTCCATACAAAGGTGATAACAACATCCGGCAAGGTCAAGATTCCCGGAGCAGTTCATGTTGAATTCGATGAGCACAGGGCCAAGGAAATCGCGCGCGAGATAGTAAAGATGGCGATAGATAATTACCCGAACAGAACGGCAGCAGGAAGCCATGTTACTAAAAAATTCCCTGTTATAGCGGGATTTTCACATGAGTACATAGAATACATGCAGGGCGGAAAATGGAGAGCGTCTTTCAGGCCTCTGAATGACGCGATAATAGCAGGAAGAATTCGCGGAGTCGTTGGGATTGCCGGATGCGACAACCCCAGAGTTCCTGCAACAGGCATTCATAAATTCCTTGTGACTGAACTGATAA
>CAZHHV010000132.1:2565-5311 GCA_964532335.1 uncultured Nitrospiraceae bacterium | reverse complement strand
ACGATTCCTTTTTATCCTTTACTCCGGTAACATTTATTGTGAGTCAATTCGCACAACAAACCTCAACTTGTAGTATCCCTCACATCTAATGTATATTCTTCTATGGTTTTAACAGGACTTGACAGGCTGGAAAAATCATGGCCGAAGGAATTAAAAGGCTTACGCGTGGGGCTTCTCGTACATCCTGCTTCTGTTAATAGAAGACTTGAACACACAGTAAATGTATTCTTCAAATCCAAAAAATTCATACTCAAAGCGCTCTTTGGCCCTCAGCACGGAATAAGAGGAGAGACGCAGGACAATATGGTTGAATGGGAGGGATTCCGTGACCCGCAGACAGGGCTTCCTGTTTACAGCCTCTACGGACATACCAGAAAACCAGAACCGGAAATGCTTAAGGATATAGATGTCCTTGCTATAGACCTTCAGGACATCGGCTCAAGATACTATACATTCATCTGGACAATGGAACTCTGCATGCAGGCATGTCTTGAAAGCAATAAATCAGTTGTTGTCCTTGACAGGCCAAACCCGTTGGGAGGGTTAGCAATAGAGGGTCCTGTGCTTGATATGTCCTATGCGTCATTTGTAGGACAGCGTCCTTTGCCGATAAGGCACGGGATGACTGTTGGAGAGATAGCAAATTATCTCAAGAACGAATTTTATCCGTCTCTGAATCTCCACATTATCAGAATGCAGGGGTGGAATAGGAATATATTCTTTGAGCGGACAAAACTTCCATGGGTCATGCCCTCCCCTAACATGCCTGTGCTTGATACTGCAATTGTTTATCCCGGAATGTGCCTCCTTGAAGGGACAAACCTCAGTGAAGGAAGAGGAACAACAAAGCCGTTTGAGATATTCGGAGCGCCATTTATAGAGCCTGACGCACTTATAAAAAGGCTCAAAGAATTTAAGCTTTCAGATGTTATTTTCAGGCCGATGTTTTTCCAGCCCACATTCCAGAAATATGCAGGAAAACTATGTAGAGGCGCACAGATTCATATTATTGACAGGAACAAATTCAAACCATTTAAGGCAGGCGTTGTAATCCTAAATGCAGTCCGTGACCTTTATCCTGAACAATTCAAGTGGAAACAACCGCCTTATGAATACGAAACACAGAAGATGCCAATTGACATCCTCGCCGGAACAGACAGATTAAGAAAGGATATAGAGAGCGGAAAGAGCCTTAGCCGGATGGAAGGTTGGTGGAGAGAGGGATTGAGGGCATTTGAGAAAACGAGAAAGAAGTATCTCATATATTAACTGACATCACTATCACGTCACTCCCGCTTGTCGGGAGTCCTTCTGCGAAGAAGAAAGATTCTGGACAAGCCAGAATGACACGGCTCTTAGTGGAATTGGAGTAATTGTCAATGCGTAAGTTCTCCTTAAAAATATTTCTTCCTGCTGCCGGTCTCGGCGAACGTCTGAGACCTATTACATATCACATGCCGAAACCATTACTGCCGATTCTGGGAAAACCTCTAATTGAAATTACTCTGCAGAAATTTTCAGCAACCTCATCAGGGGAAATCGGCATAAATTTTCACTACAAGGCTGATATGATGAAAGAATGGGTTATTAATTCGGAATTTAAAGATAGAATTAAACTTTTTCCTGAAGACCCTATTCTCGGAACAGGCGGAGCATTAAAAAACGCCGAAGCATTCCTTTCAGACGGACATTTTCTTGTCCATAATGCGGATATTCTATCTAATGTTGACTTTGAGCGTCTTATAGAGGCGCATCTTTCTTCAGGGAATATTGCCACGCTTGCAACACATGATTACCCTAAATACAATAATGTTGTAATAGACGAGAATAGATGTGTCATAAATGTAGAAAATCCCGGCACATCAACACCTGATACCGGAAGAATCGCAAAAAAAGCGGCTTTTACAGGCATTGCCGTATATTCTCCTGAGATATTCAGATTTCTGCCTTTCGGCATCTCCCATGCGACAGTTGCATGGATTGCTGCTTCAAAAGCAGGCTATAAGGTTCAGGCTCTTGATTTCACCGGCTCTTACTGGAGCGATATAGGAACGCCTGCTACCTATGCCTATGCAATTATTGATGCCTTAAGGGAAGACGGAGAGACGGTTTATATTCATCCTTCAGTAAAAAACTGCAATGATATTGATGTGGATGGATATATCGCCATTGAAAGAGAAGCTATATTAACTGAAAGTTCTTCGCTCAGAAATTGCATAATGCTTCAGGGCAGCAGAACGAAAAGCGGAGAACATTACGAAAACTGCATTCTCGGCGCTGACTTCAGAATATACCTTAAAGAATCAGAAATAATAAGCGCATCAACAGATGAAAGTAAAATTCTCATCGGCACGGGCGGCTCTGACAGAAAATACTACAGGATTGAAAAAAACGGGAAAACAGAAGTGCTCATGGAATGCGGAAAAGACGATCCTGATTTTGAGAGGCATATAGAATACACAAGATTCCTGTCAAGATACTCCATTCCAGTGCCTGAACTTCTTGAGGCAAAAACAGAAAAAATGCAGGCAGTGTTTGAAGACCTCGGAGACGTCTCGCTCTATAGCTGGCTTAAATGCCATCGTAACGAAGAAGAGATTGAAGATATGTACAAAAAGGTTCTGAATATAGCTGTTATGATTCATGCAAATACAGCAGAACACATCGCTGAATGTCCTCTTTTGCAGAACAGAGTTTTTGACTACAAACATTTCAGATGGGAGACGAGTTATTTCATGGAAAGGTT
>CAZHHV010000132.1:0-2555 GCA_964532335.1 uncultured Nitrospiraceae bacterium | reverse complement strand
CAGCCTTAGATGATGAATTCCACAGGCTCGCGCAAAAGGCTGATGCATTTCCGAAATCCACAATCCACAGAGACTTCCAATCTCAAAACATAATGATACACAAGGGGATACCAAGATTACTTGATTATCAGGGGGTGAGGATTGGGCCTCTTGCATACGACATTGCATCAATTTTATGGGACCCGTACTATCGCCTTGAAGATGGAATGAGGGAGCGGCTTTTGGAATATTACATCAATAACATAGAAAAGCATCACCCCCCCATCCCCCTTGATTCCGTCATCATGTGTCGCCTTCAGAGGCACATGCAGGCACTCGGGGCTTACGGGTTTCTCTCTACTGCAAAAGGGAAAAGATATTTTCTGAAACACATATCGGAAGGATTAAGGCTTTTAAAAGAAGATATATCTATTCTCGGAAATGAATATCCTGAACTGCACAAATTGGTTGTGGGGTTGTAAAACAAATAATACCAGACCAGATAGATATTTATCGTATTACTTCGTTTCTTGCAGTTTTATCATGTTAAACTCTTTAAGATTCTCCATCAGTTGCTCTTCTGTAAGAACCCCAAGCTGCACCAATGCCTCGCCGAAAAAGATATAGGTGTCTTCCTGCTCCTTCAGAAGCTCTTTGGTCTGTTCCTCTGAAAGATACTTCTCCCTCACTGCAATCTCTCCGAACTTCTCCTGCATATCTTCCTGAATTATGAGTATCTTGTTCACATCATCCTCTGTAAGCCAGCCCTTCTTCATTGCAAGCTCTCCAATCATCAGATTATTATTCTTCTGTATGAAGCGAGCCTTCAGAATATCCAGCTCGTCTATAATCTTCTTTTCAAGCAGGTGCTGCCCGAATTTCAGAGATTTACTCATTCATTAACTCCTATCCTTGCCTTATACTAACTCACTATAGCAAAAGTATTCATGCATCTCAAGTCTAAAACTATTGACATCTTAGCCTGCAATACTTAGAGTTAAATACAATGAATTTGCTTGGACAGGTAAATACAGCGATAAAAAAACATTCAATGCTCTTTGAAAAAGACAGGGTTTTAATCGGTCTTTCAGGAGGTCCTGACTCTGTATGTCTTCTCCATGCGCTAAATAATTTAAAGGATGGATATAAGCTTTCGCTTCATGCCATATACATCGACCACGGCTTAAGGCCCGACGAAATTCCTGTTGAAATAGAGTTCTGTAAAAAACTCTGCGAAACCCTTGGTGTGCCGTTTATCACTAAATCTATTGATGTAAAGTCTTATGCCAAAGAGTATGGTTTAAATAAGCAGGAGGCGGCAAGGGGATTGAGATATAAGGCTTTTGATGAAACCTCGCTGGAAATCAATGCAAACAGGATTGCGCTTGCGCACAATGCTGATGATCAGGCAGAGACATTCTTTATGAGAATCCTAAGAGGCGCAGGACAGAAAGGGCTTTCAGGCATTCCACCTGTAAGAGGGAAAATCATAAGGCCGCTTATTGAGATTGAAAGAAAAGATATAGAAGAATTTCTTGACGGCATATCGCAGTCTTTCATCGTTGATTCATCAAATCTCAAAAAGGATTATTTCAGGAATTGGCTGAGACTTGCTGTTATGCCTGAATTCAAACGCCAGAATCTTGAGCTTATAAGGACAATAAGCAGAACAAGCGAAATTATCAGAGAAGAAGACAATTACCTTGAACTTATTGTCACAAAGACTTTAATGAAACTGATTCGTAAAAAAACAGACAAAGTGATAGAGCTTTTTCTTGTTCCGCTGGAAAATATGGACAAGGTTATTTTAAGAAGGGTTTTGAGAAGGGCGATAGATGCAGTTAAGGGCTTGAGGGGAATTAGTTTTATTCATATAGAAGATATCATCGGGCTTATTAAGAACGGGGATTCCGGAGACAGGCTTTATCTTCCTAAAGGCATAAGGGTAATCAAGGGTTATTCAACTTTAATCCTCACATCAGAGCTCCCTGTGAAACTTGGGACTTACAGCCTCGAAGTGCCGGGAGAAGTTGTTTTGAGAGAGGCAGGAATTTTAATTAAGAGTTCTATTGAGGAGCATAGAGCAGAGGGCAAAGCGCAAGAAAAAAGTGTTGCTATATTAGATGCGGATAAGGTAAAAGCTCCTTTAACCATCAGGGCGAGAAAAGAGGGGGATTTTTTTTATCCCGCAGGTTTCGGGAAAAAGAAAAAACTCCAGGATTTTTTTGTTGATGAAAAGATTCCGAGAGATGAGCGCGATTCAGTACCAATAGTTCTTTCGGGAGAGGATGTTGTCTGGATTGCAGGATACAGGGCTGATGAGAGATTCAAAGCGACTCCTGAGACAAAAAAGATTTTGATGCTTGAGATAAAAAAAGCCTTAAGGTAATTAAAATCTCTGTTAAACTGTATGCCCTGCCCGTTCTTCTGTGGTATATTAATATACTCAAAATTTCGGAGGTTATTTTTTAATGATACGAGTTCGTTTTGCACCGAGTCCAACAGGACATCTTCACATTGGCGGGGCGAGAACTGCTCTTTTTAATTATCTTTTTGCAAGAAACAATAACGGCAAA
>CAZHHV010000131.1:2077-5396 GCA_964532335.1 uncultured Nitrospiraceae bacterium | reverse complement strand
AACGATTCCTTTTTATCCTTTACTCCGGTAACATTTATTGTGAGTCAATTCGTATACTTAAAAGAAATGGAATTTAGATATAATAATAGACATAAAAACATATTCGCTCAATTGGTTCAAAATCTATGTAATACGGTGCCAAATCGTTTATAATTACCTTTATTTATAATGTTAAAAAACAGGATAAATAAAAGAGGGCATTTTTTTATTGAAATAATCTTTATGGGAGGTATATAATAACCTATATGAAAGCGGAGCTTGTTTATCATGAAAAAAAGTATTCTGAGGATGGTTCTATTCAGGAAATAAAAATATGGAGTATGCCCCGAAGTAAGGATAAACCACATGGCATTAAATACTCGTTTGCTTATATTGTTCAGGGCAAAAGAGTTGTTGGTTATGACAATGCTGAGGGCAAGGGAGACCATAGGCATTATTTGAATAAAGAATATTCTTATAAATTCCAGAGTGTAGAACAGCTCTGGAAAGATTTTAAGAACGATATAGACAGAATCAAGGAGGTCAAGCTATGAAGGTAAGAAACATAAAGATAACAATAAAGTCAGATGCAGAGTTTTTTAAAGAAGTTAAGAATGTCTGGAAGAAACTTGAGCACGGCGAGAAGGTTAAAAAGCATGAAGGTATTTCTTTTGAGAGTCTTGAGACTATGAGAAAGGTCTTAACTGAAGAGCGGTTAAGGATACTGAAGATCATCAAGAAATACCATCCCTCTTCTATCTATGAGCTTGCAAAGATACTGAAAAGGGACACAAAGAATGTCTCTGACGATGTTCATTACCTTGCAGAGTTGGCTCTTATAGAAATTGAAAAGGGCAAATCAAACGGCAGGGAGAAGACAACACCGGTAGTAAATTACGATAAGATATTGCTGGAAATACCGGTATAAAGAGTATCCGACAAGTAAGAAGCATCAAAGGTATGGTAGGCCCGGGCGGTCTCGAACCGCCGACCTCTTCCGTGTCAAGGAAGCGCTCTCCCCCTGAGCTACGAGCCTGCGACATCAATTAAAACATAAAAACAGGTCCTGTTTCAAGAATTGCCTAATTTAAAACAGCCTTACCTCTACAACCTCGCCCTGCTCCACTCCAAGCTTCCTTAGCGGAATAACAATAATCCCGTCAGCCTTAACAAGAGTCGTTATAAGTCCTGACTTTCCTAAAATAGGATTTGCCCAGATTTCATCGCCCCTCTCTTCAAGGGCAACTCTTATGTGGTCTTCCCTGCCAGAACTTGATGGCACATTCTTTGCCATCTTTGCCGTTACAATAAGTTTCCTGCCTCTGAAACTGTGCTCAGAAATGCCTGTGAGTTTTTTCAGGACAGGTTCAATGAACTGTTCGAAACATACTGTGATTGCAGCAGGATGTCCGGGAAGTCCGAATACAGGCTTGTTGTTTATGATGCCGCCTATCAGGGGTTTGCCGGGTTTAATTGATACGCCGTGGAATAAAACTCCGGGGTTCCCGACATCATTTATAATCTTTGCAGTCATATCTTTTGTTCCGACAGAACTCCCGCCTGTTATAAGCGCCATGGCGGAATCTTCAAGAGACTCTTCAACTATTTTTTTTATAACGCTGTATTCGTCCTTGAATATGCCGCGTTTTACAGGTTCGCCTCCTGCCTCTGATATAAGACCTGCAAGATTAAATGAATTTATGTCCCTCACCTGTCCGGGTTTAACATCGCTGTTTGCAGGAACAATCTCATTCCCTGTTGATATTATGGAAACCTTCGGTTTTTCATAAACATAAACCTCTGTTATTCCGAGCCCTGCAAGCGCACCTGCGTCCTGAGGCCTGAGCTTGTGCCCTTTCTTTAATACCAGCTCGCCTTTCTTTATATCCTCCCCTGCCTGTATTACATTTTCTCCGGGCGCTGCCGGTTTCATGACCTCTATCATCTTTTCATCTATCGCCTGTGCATGCTCTATCATAACGACTGCATCAACTCCCTCTGGAAGCATCCCGCCTGTTGCTATCTTTGCTGTCATCCCTTTTTTAAGCTCAAAATCAGGCATTGCGCCCATTAACACTTCACCGGCAATGTTAAGATATGAGGGAATACCATCCGAAGCGCCAAATGTATCAGACGAATTAACTGCAAAGCCGTCAACCGTTGACCGAGCAAACTGGGGGAGATTTTCAGGTGAGTATATATCGCGCGATAAAATCCTATTGCATGAGTGTTCTATATTTAGTTTTATATCGGGAGGAAACGCCGCAGAAAGATTTTTAATTACAAACTCCAGCGCCTTTTCAACGGTAATAACTTCTTCCCTGCCAAGCATGTCTCGCATACGCCCTTCTTCTTAGCCTGAGATTATTCAGTCGGTTCAGATTAGATAGTTTTTGAAATGCTTTTTATGTATATGGCTGCCGAGCGGCCTCTTCTTTAAAACTGCCGAATCAGCGCCATTCTGAAGAAGATCAACCATCCTGTCCAATGATTTTTCCTGAAGTCTCTTTATATTTGCCCTCTTATAAACAGGAGCAATGATAATATTCCTGTCAATAAAACTACTTACTCTCTTCTGATGAAGCCCCGAGATTAACACTACACTTTTAAGAATCCGCTTATTGGTTTTAAAAGAAAATATGGCGGTATCCAGAGACCTCTCAAGAAAAGTGTCATTCCTTCGCTGAACCTTTTTATCTATCGTGACTGCCTGAACCCAGTATTTTTTGTCAACAATGCTGTCTGCCTTCAGTTCAAGGAATGTATGCCCGACATTTTTTTTCCCTGCCGTCAGCAGTTCATGCGCAACAGTATCTGCGGCAAGATGGCTCATGTAACCATAAACAAAGGCCTTTTGCTGCTGTGTCTTGGCGGCATCAAAAAGACCCAATGCCACATCCCAGCTGTGTGAACTCTTATCATCAGGCAGATACTTCTTGCCAAAAATAATATCCGCCATCAGGTTGCCGTAAAGAAAGTCGCTTTTGTACTTTTTCATCAGCGCATATATTCCGGCAGGGATAAGCGAGCCGAGGTAATAGATCTCGCTGCCCAGATAGACGTGTGTCAGAGGCCCCCACGCAAAGGCAGCGGAAGGCAAGGCTATAAATGAGATTACTAATAAAAATTTAAACATTATTTAATCCGGTCAAAATGATAAACTGCTGATTCCATACTCACTTATTCTACCAAATCATATGAGGAAATTGCCATTCAATTTTCTTCGGTTGAACGGTGACAGGGATTATTTTGAGCGGCTTTTTAGGAAGGGGGCACAAGGGTTCATTTAATTTTTTTTATAAATTCTTCAACAGGAATAGCCGCCAGAGTAAGAAGCTGC
>CAZHHV010000131.1:1090-2067 GCA_964532335.1 uncultured Nitrospiraceae bacterium | reverse complement strand
GAGCCTCTTGCGCCAAGTTCAACAGACATCCTCATTACAGTCTCATTATCAGGCGCCTCAACAATATTCACAAAATCATAAGGCCCGAGTACGGCAAACTGCTGCTTTACCTTAACCCCCATTTTTTCAAGCTCCTTATTAACCTCAAGAATCCTGTTAGGTTTTTCCTTTATCGTCTTCCGTCCCTCATCTGTGAGTGTGCTCAAAATTATATAAGATGCCATAGCCTCCTCCTTTCTCTACGAGTCTCTGACTTGCCCCTTCCTAAGACCTTTATACTCCAAGTTAAAGGCAAAGTCAAATTAAAAAATTTGACTTTTTCATTTGATAGGCATACTCCTCCATGATATATTGAACTTAAAATAAATAAAGAAGGAGGAAACCATGTCCTGCAAACCGGGTCATAAATCAACCTGCGGAACCAAAAAAACTGCAAAGAAAAAAAAGAAATAGGCAATAAACAGGGTCTGAAAGTTGAATCTTTGTTTTTGTTGTCATTCCCGCTTGTCCGTCTCGGGCGGATTCGCTGAGGAGAATCGGGAATCCTTCCTAACCCCCTCTTTCCCCCTTAAATTAAGGGGGATGAAAGGGGGGTTACTGGACAAGCCAGAATGACAAATTATATGAATTACTGATTCGCAGGCCGCTGGGTTTCAGGCTGGCCTGCTGAGTCAGGCGGATTTTCTTCTTTATTTTCATTCCCCCAAACCTCTTCGTATTGAGGGACAACAATGCCTCTCTTTATCATTATGTTATAAATCAGATTTGAGCGGTTCACCACATATTTTGAATCACCGATGGGATTATACCTTCTCGGATTCGGGAGCACAGATGCAAGTCTGGCAGACTCATCCGCAGTAAGACTGGATGCAGGCTTCCCATAGTAATACCACGCGGCGGCGTCTATGCCGAATATCCCCGTGTCTCCCCACTCAGCCACATTAAGGTATAGCTCAAGAATCCTCTTTTTTGAAAGT
>CAZHHV010000131.1:0-1080 GCA_964532335.1 uncultured Nitrospiraceae bacterium | reverse complement strand
ATTCTTTTCTTGCTGAGTATCTTTTCCATCCTCCATGTGATAACCGCTTCCTCTATCTTCCTCAAAGGATTTTTTGAGGGCGAAAGATAAAGGTTCTTTGCAAGCTGCTGAGATATGGTGCTTCCGCCTGCCTTGAACTTGCCTGCCTTTATATCTTTTTCCATAGCCTTCTGCATCGCCTCATAATCAAAACCCTCATGGCTCCAGAATTTGTCATCCTCGGCAATCAGAACAGCCTTTATGAGATATGGAGATATCTGAGAGACAGGAACCCATTTCTGCTGAATCCTGTATTTCTTCCCCTGCCTTTTCCATTCCCTTTCCCTGTATTCCATAAAAGAAGTCTTCTTCGGGTTATGCCTCTTGAGACTCTCAATATCCGGAAAGCTGAAATAGAGATAGGCAGAGATTCCGGAAATTATGAATACCGCAAAAATCCAGAATATCTTTTTAAATGAACTCTTCTTTTTTCTTTTCCTTTTTGCCATAGGTTTCTATTCTATCATCACGCAGGCTATTATTACCTATAAAGCGGGCTTATTGTATATTGCGAGCATTGAATGCATTATGCTATCATGACGCAAATAGTTTGAATCTACCTGTGAGGTAGATTATATGTAAGCGCCGCGCTGCGCGCGTCGCTTACGGCGAGTTGAGCGTAAAAAAACGCTCTTACGACTTTGTTTTTCAGCGACAAAATAATAAAATAAATCAATAATAAAATGAATTTGAAAATTAATAATGAAAAATTAACTATCGCTGAAAACGCTCCGCGCGCTGACTCGCGCGTCTCTAACAAGTCGTTCGAGCTTCGGCACTCCGCCTGCTCGAAAGCCTCACGAAAGGCACATCGCACTGCTCGATGGGCAAAGACGATGACAAAATGGCTCATCGCCAGAAATCATAACAGAGGCGCAAAATGGCATGTTGTAAACTTCGTTGGTTCCCACAATTCAGAATCGCGAGGGATTGTGGATTTGCTTGCCATACGAAAAGACCATCAAGCCCACCACGACAAAATTAACCGAGGCGATTTATTTGAAATAATTTTGATTCAAGTTAAAGGAGGAAACACCCCAT
>CAZHHV010000130.1:0-5403 GCA_964532335.1 uncultured Nitrospiraceae bacterium | reverse complement strand
AAAACACGTTGAGTCAGCGAGCCTTCGGTAACATTTTATTATGAGTCAACTGGACAAAGCAATGGAGCATTTTCAGATTGCCCTGAGGCTCAAGCCGGATTATGCGGATGCGCATAATAATCTCGGTGTCCTTTACAAGGCTGAAGGCTTAATTGATAAGGCAATAGAGCATTTTCTGAATGCTATAAGACTTAAGCCGGACAGTGCAGCAGCACACAACAACCTCGGCAATGCCTACCGGGCTAAGGGCCTGTTTGACAGAGCAATAGAGCATCTTCAGATTGCCGTGAGGCTCAAACTGGATTACGCCGATGCGTACAACAACCTCGGCATCGTTTACAGCTCCAAAGGCCAGTTTGACGAGGCGATAGAAAATTTTCAAACTGCCGCGAGGCTTAACCATGATTCTGCGGACATACGCTTCAACCTCGGGCTTGCCTACCTTGAAAAGGGGTCCAAAGAGGAAGCGCGCAGGGAATTCGAGGCGGCACTGCGGATAAACCCAAACCACCCTAACGCCCTGCAGTATCTCAAATCTGATAAATAAGGCCGGATTACGACAAGTGCCATAACCGTCCCTTGAGATAAGACCATGTGAAAACAACCGACATTGAAAGCATCTGAAACGACGGGCGCAAGCACCGAGAAACATTGGAAGGTTCGGAAATAAATGCAGCGGCACAACACGGTTTGATTCTCAGGTAGTTGAAGCCTTTTAAAAGACACTTTCAAGTTCATAGCACCTTACGCAAAAAGCTCATAGCAACCCGCTTCCTTGAAATCCGACAGCATTTAATTTTACTATAAACAATGGTCGGCGGATTACTTAAAAAATTATTCGGCACAAAAAACGAGAGAGAAATCAAACGTCTCCTGCCGCTTGTTGAGCAGATAAACTCACTTGAACCGAAAATAAGCAGCCTCAGCGACAGCCAGCTAAAGGATAAAACCCCTGAATTCAAAAAACGGTTTGAACTCGGCGAAACGCTTGATGATATACTGCCTGAGGCATTTGCCGTCGTGCGAGAAGTATCAAAAAGGACGCTTAAGATGAGGCATTTTGACGTCCAGCTCCTCGGCGGCATAACACTTCATGAAGGCAAGATTGCAGAGATGAAAACAGGCGAAGGGAAAACGCTTGTTGCCACTCTTCCTGTTTATCTGAATGCCATTGAAGGCAGGGGTGTGTATATCGTTACGGTCAACGACTACCTCGCAAGAAGGGACGCCAGATGGATGGGGCCTATTTACAATTTTCTCGGCATGAGCGTGGGCGTCATTGTACACGGACTTACCGACGAACAGAGACAAGCCGCCTACAACTCTGATATAACCTTTGGCACGAACAACGAGTTCGGCTTCGACTACCTCAGGGACAACATGAAATACGATATTTCACAGTATGTCCAGCGGGAACTTAACTATGCAATAGTTGACGAGGTGGACAGCATTTTAATTGATGAGGCAAGAACCCCTCTCATAATTTCCGGGCCATCTGAGGAATCAACTGACAAATATTACAAGATAGACAGGATTATCCCGAAACTCCAGAGAGATACTGACTATACGATTGACGAAAAGGCAAAAACCGTAATACTTACAGAGGAAGGAAGTATAAAAGTTGAAAAGCTCCTCGGCACAGGCAATCTTTATGACCCTTCAAATATAGAATTCGTCCACCATGTGCTTCAGGGACTCAAGTCCCATACCCTTTTCAGAAAAGATGTTGATTATATCCTCAAAGACGGAGAGGTAGTTATAGTTGACGAGTTCACGGGCAGATTAATGCCGGGAAGGCGCTGGAGCGACGGACTGCATCAGGCAGTAGAAGCAAAAGAAGGAGTAAAGATAGAGAGCGAAAACCAGACGCTCGCCACAATTACATTTCAGAATTATTTCAGAATGTACAACAAACTCGCCGGCATGACAGGAACAGCTGACACGGAAGCCGAAGAATTTGGGAAAATATACAACCTTGACGTTCTTGTAATCCCTACGAACAAGCCTATGATAAGGGAAGATTCCCCCGATTCAATATACAAGACTGAGAAAGGCAAATTTAACGCTGCGCTAAAAGAGATAGAGGAACTGCACAAGAAAGGACAGCCTGCCCTTGTCGGGACGATATCAATAGAAAAATCAGAAGTCCTTAGCCATATGCTCAAAAAGAAAGGCATACCTCATTCTGTCCTGAATGCGAAATACCATGAAAAAGAGGCAGAGATAGTCGAACAGGCAGGAAGAAGCGGCGCCGTCACGATTGCAACAAATATGGCAGGAAGAGGCACCGATATAGTCCTTGGAGGCAACCCCGAAGGGCTTGCAAAGGAATTTTTAAGGGATAAAAAAGATTACACTGATGAAGACTACAAACAGGCATTGTTAAAAGCAGCAGAGATTTGCATAAAAGACAGGGAAAAAGTGGTCAGCCTTGGAGGACTGCACATCCTCGGCACAGAAAGACATGAAGCAAGAAGGATTGACAATCAGCTGAGGGGGCGTTCCGGCAGGCAGGGGGACCCGGGCTCTTCAAAATTCTATTTATCTTTAGAAGATGACCTTATGAGAATCTTCGGCTCTGACAGGATTTCAGGATTGATGAACAGGCTCGGTATGGAAGAAGACATGCCAATAGAAAACAAGCTTGTGTCAAGGGCCATAGAAAACGCACAGAAAAGAGTTGAAGCGCATAACTTTGACATAAGAAAACATCTCCTTGAATATGACGATATCATGAACAAGCAGAGGATAGAGATATATTCATTCAGACGTGAGATACTGCAGGAAGAAGGGTTAAAGGAAAGAATATATTTTATGGCTGAAGAGACTATAGATGAACTTCTGGCCATATACTGCCCTGAAGAAAAGCACCCTGAAGAATGGGACATGAAAGGGCTGCATGACGCTGTATTCGGCACATTCTCCATAACATATTCTCCAGCCTCAAAATCTTCAGAAGAGATAAGGACATCTCTCACATCTGCCATAAAAGAGACCTACGAAAAGAAAGAAGCAGAGATTGGAAGCGAGATGATGAGATACATAGAAAAAACCATCATGCTTCAGGTGGTTGATACTCAATGGAAGGACCATCTCCTTGCGATGGATCACCTCAAAGAGGGCATAGGGCTCAGAGGCTATGGACAGAGAGACCCGCTTACCGAATATAAGAAAGAGGCTTTTGACGTCTTTGCTGAAATGACAGACAGGATATCTATAGAGGTGCTTAACAGGGTTTTCAAGATTCAGGTTAAAAAAGAGGAAGGCATAAAAGAGATTCACAGAAGACAGCAATTGATTTACAATAAGAGCGAGACAGGTGAAATGCAGCAGCCGGTTCAAAAAGGGAAAAAAACCGGAAGGAATGACCCATGTCCATGCGGCAGCGGGAAAAAATATAAGAAATGCTGTGGTGTAAATGCCTAATGTTTTTTTAATAGGTCCCGGCCTTAACAAAAGTACTTTTGAGGATATCCTGTCTCGCAACAGGTTTGAGGTCTCAAAATTCAGCTCTATTGAAACTGCCCTCTCACGGCTTAGCGAAAAAGCAGACATCCTGATAATTGAAAAGGAACAATACAAAAATAAATCATTTAAAAAATTCCTGAAGGCATCCGCCGAAATACCAAAGCTTATAGTATCGCTTGATTATTCTTTCCGCGGCTTTGCCGTATGGTTGAAGGAGTCATTAACCCGCCCTGCCTACAATCCCTCAGAAAAGGAGCTGCTTTATTTTATCAGGCTAATCCTGAAAGAAAAAAACACAAGAGAGGAAAATAAGACACTCAAACAGGAACTTGATACTGCCAAGAAGGAGATTGAATTTTTTGAAGATGTCGGAAAAACGCTTACATCCTCTCTTGAGCTTAATAAAATACTGGTTGCTGTGATGAGAAAGACAAAGGAAATTATAGGAGCAGAGGCATGGTCTGTGCTTGTCGTTGACGAAACAACCGGAGACCTTGTCTTTGAAAGAGCAGACACTAAAAAGGTGGAAAAATACAGGCTGAAGCCCGGTGAGGGCATCGCAGGCTGGGTTGCTCAGGAGGGAATTCCTGTAATCGTGCCTGACGTTTCGCTTGACAAAAGATTCTGTTCAAGAATGGACAAACAGACACGTTTCAAGACAAGATCGTTGATGTGCGTGCCTATAAAAAGCCAGGGGCGTGTCATTGGAGTGCTCGAGGTTGTAAACAAAACAACAGGAGAACCTTTCACAAAAGAAGACCTGAACCTGCTTATGAGACTTGTTGATCAGGCAGCGCTTACTATAGAGCGCACAACTCTATATCAGAAAATGGCAGAACTTGTAGTAACAGACGACCTCACAAAACTATTCAATACGAGATACCTGAACAGGACCATTGAAACAGAGATACAGCGTTCAAACAGACATAAGACATCCATATCATTGATATTCATAGACATTGACCATTTTAAAAACATAAACGACCAGTACGGACACCTTATAGGAAGCAAACTCCTTGTTGAAATGGGGCAGTTAATCATAAAAGGACTGCGCAGCATTGATATAGTTGCAAGATATGGCGGAGATGAATTTGTAGTAGTGCTTCCCCAGACACCTCCTAAAGCAGCGGTACAGATAGCCGAAAGAATAAGAAAATCAGTTGAGCAGAATACATTCCTTAAAAAAGAAGGTTATACTCTTAAAATGACTGCAAGCTTTGGTGTTGCATCGTATCCTGAAAGCGCAAAGACCAAAGAAGACCTTATTCGCCTCGCAGATGAAGCAATGTACAGAGTGAAATATACCACCAGAAACGGGGTTTATGCTATCGTATAAACGATCAGTAAACAGGTTTTGTCATTCCGCACTTGATGCGGAATCCAGTCCTTTTTTCCTCTGGATTCCTGCTTTCGCAGGAATGACAATTGGAGAATAGAGTTGGCGCTCTTTAATTACGCTGCAAAGGAAGTTACGCTCAAAATCGTTTATTACGGCCCCGGCTTAAGCGGAAAGACAACCAATCTTCAGCATCTTCATTCAGCGCTCGACCCGGAAAAAACCGGCAGGCTGATTTCATTAGCAACGGAAACCGACAGGACGCTGTTTTTTGATTTCCTGCCTGTTGAACTCGGCAAAATAAAGGATTTCTCTGTCAGATTCCAGCTGTACACAGTGCCCGGCCAGATCAAATACAATCTGACAAGAAGGGCTGTGCTCAAAGGCGCTGATGCTGTTGTATTTGTCGCCGACTCACAGAGAGAAGTGAGGGAGGCAGATATGGAAAGTTTCACTAACATGAAGGAAAATCTCCTCTCAAATAATATAAACCCCGATAGCATTGTTCTTGTCCTTCAGTACAACAAAAGAGACCTGCCGAATATTCTTCCCGTTGACGAGTTGAATAAAGTCCTGAACAGCAAAGATTATATATATCT
>CAZHHV010000129.1:0-5614 GCA_964532335.1 uncultured Nitrospiraceae bacterium | reverse complement strand
CAACATCTGTTTATTCGATTGCTATACAATTCATCAAAAAGCTACAGGTCAAAGAATATATCGCTATTCGGAAGGGCAAAATTGTCTGTCAAGGACTGGATAGTCAAAAGAAACCCATATTTTCACAGAAGCAAGTCGATATGCTTCTTGGGCTGGACATCGCCCATGTCGCTTATAAAAGCCTTGCTGACAGAGCATTAATTTTGACAGTAGACACAGATATCATTCCTGCCATGAAAACAGCTCGCATTAATGGACTACAAGTTATATGGGGTTGTTGCTCAGATGTCCAAAATGGCCCTTCGCATGATTTAAAAAAACATGCAGATTTTATTAGAGAAGTTCCTTTCAATTCTATCTTTCCATAAAAAACACAGTCAATGACTAATAAAATAAATCGGGACAGCGCCTGTTTTATTACTTTTCACGCCTATCTCTGCAAAAAAAATAGCCTGAGTACCTGTCCTTCATTTCGACAGAGCATTGCACGACTGTCCTAAGAAACTGCTGGAGCAGGCAGGGTATTTAAAAAGCAATAATATATACCGCTTCGTAGTGGAGGGAATATAGCATAGCTCTTCTTATGCTACTCCTCCCAAAAACTTTCCGGCTGAGATAATCCTTACTCCTTTTTCAAGCCTGTCAACACCTGCTGTTTTAACCACCTGATAGCAGAAAGGAATATTAAGACGGTCTTTAAAATACAGGAGGTGAGGCGAGAGCCGTTCATTGTTGAGTTTCGCCTCTACCGCAAACCATGGCTTTCCTTTTACAGTGACAAGAAAATCAACCTCACGCTTATCCACATCCCGAAGAAAATAAATCTCAGCCTTGTGGCCTTCAAAATCAATAAGGAAATGCACAAGCTTAAGGAGATGCGAGGCTATCAGATTTTCAAACCTTGCGGATTCGTTCTCAATCTCTGCCCAATCCCACAAATAAAGTTTAGGCTCTTTTTTCAAAGAGCGTATCTTTTTGCCGGAAAACGGATATAGTCTGAAAAGATAGTAAAATGACTCAAGCACATCTATCCAGTGAGCCACTGCCCTAAAGCTTATTTCAAGGTCTTCCCTGATAGAATTTATTGAAAGCAAAGAGCCGACTTTCAAAGGCAATATATCGCTTAAAAGCCTCATGCTGCCCATGTCTCTAATGAGTTGCATATCCTGAATGTCTTCCCTGAACATCCGCTCGATCTTTTCATTGTGCCATCTTCTCAGATGCCTTGCCGTCTGTCTTAGAAAGGGTTCGGGAAAGCCGCCGAATGCATAGAGTGATTCTACAACATCTTCAGATGTCTTATCAGGAATGATAAGTTTATTGAAAGGAACTGCAGGGTTAAATGTCTTTGCTATTTCAGCGACAGTAAAGGGGTGAAGCCGGTAATAATGATATCTTCCCTGCAGCGAGTCGCCTCCGCGGCGATACAAATCCAGTCTTGCGCTGCCTGTTACAAGAAAGTGAAAAACATCCTTGAGCTTATCGTACTCTCCCTTGATGAAACCTTTCCACTTTTTGTATTTGTGCAATTCGTCGAAAATCAGCAATTTGCTGTCTGCTGTCCAGCTTGCGCTTAGAATGGCCTTCCGGTCATTTCTATTATCCCAGTTGAAATATGAGTGTTTTTTAAAATAAGACGCAACAAGTTCACGACAAAGGGTTGTTTTACCCACCTGCCGGGGCCCTCCGACAAAGACCATCTTTTCCTTAAGGTCATTAACGATGTAAGGCGTTAAGTATCGCTCTTTTACCATAAACGTATTATAGTAATAATTTTGCTCAAAAGCAAATTTATTAGCTTATTTTTTTGCTCATCAGAAAAAATAATATTTTGTGCGGTGTCTGTCAATCAATTGAATAAAACCTTGAATGTTAATTATAATTGAACTATCCCTCTGCTTGACAACGCAGTCTAATGCATGATAATTAACTACACGGCACCCCAAAGGATAAGGCTGAAAAAGCTTCAATCCCTTTTATTGAAATTGTCACTTGAGGGCAAAAGGTTATGAAACTGGGCATATTCGGCGGGACATTTAACCCAATCCACTACGGGCATCTCACAGCCGCAGAAGAGGTGAAGGGAAAACTCGGGCTTGACAGGATTATCTTTGTGCCGTCAGGCAACCCTCCACTTAAGGATAAAGAGCTTGCCGATGCTAAGCACAGATATAAGATGGTAAAGCTTGGCATATCTAAAAACCGCTCCTTTGCTGTTTCTGATATTGAATATAAAAAAAAGGATAAATCTTATTCCGTAGATACCGTTGAAATGCTGCGCCGCATTTATCCCGGCGCAAGGCTTTACTTTATAGCCGGTATTGATGCTTTTACTGACATCCCTAACTGGTGGCAGCCTGATAAGCTTGTCAGCCTTGCAGATTTTATAGTCATCTCAAGACCCTCTTTTAAATTCACAGGCCTTGCCTCTTCACCGTATCTGAAGATAAATAGAAGCATCCTTAAAAAGCTTGATGATGCAAAACTGCAAACCTACAAAACAAAACTAAAGAGCGGCAGGGACCTAATAATGCTGCATATCACGCCTGTTGAGGTATCGGCAACCGGCATCAGAAAGCTGATAAAACGAGGGAAAAACATAAAATACCTATTGCCAGAAGAAGTTGAATCCTATATAATTACTCATAAGATTTACAAAAGCTAAGAGTTGAAAGTTGGGAGTTAAGAGTTTCAGGCTTAAGAACTTTTAACTTCAATATGGAAAGGAGGAGAATCCTTTAATAAAAAGTAAAGTCAAAGCCCTTGCAGCAGCGAAGATAGCAATGGATAAGAAAGCCGTGGATGTGCTGGTCCTCGAGCTGAAAGGCTTGTCCATCATTGCAGATTATTTCATTATCTGCTCAGGAGAAAGCACAACACAGGTCAGGGCAATTGTTGAGGCAATAGAAGAAAACTTTTCAAAAAAAAGCATTCGTCCTATCGGAATTGAAGGGCTGAATTACAGCCACTGGGTGTTAATGGACTATGGAGATATCATTATTCATGTGTTTGAAGAGGAAACAAGGGCATACTATCAGCTTGAAAAACTCTGGCTTGATGCGCCGAGAATACCCTATGGGTCGTAGACATGCAGAAGGAAAGGGTCATAACTGACAATGGGTAAGATCGCAATATTTATATTCATCCTTTTTCTTGCCGGGCTTGGAGGCTTTGCATATGTCAACCAAGAAATAACAACAATCAAAATACCTTTCGGCGAAGCATATGAGACTCCCAAGATAGCCCTGATACTCTTTTCAAGTGTTGCAGGAGCGCTTGCGATGCTCGTTGTCTTTACTATAAGAGACACAAAACGCTTTATAGATAATCTTCAGTATCAGCGCAAACAGAAAAAAGAGGCGAGGGTTCAAGAGATGTATTCAAAGGCGCTAAATGCGCTTCTTGCTCATAATGAGGATGAAGCAAGGGAATCACTCGAAGGCATCCTTGCAGAAGAGCCGAAACATCTTGACGCACTGCTCAGGCTCGGAGACATCGCATCCGCCGAAGAGGAATATCAGAAGGCAACAAGTTTTTATAACAAGGCATTTGCTTCCAATCAGCAGAACCCCGAGGTGCTGTTCTCTCTTGAAAACCTGATGGAAAAAACAGGAAGGTGGGCAGAGGCGCTGAATTACATAGAGAAAATCCTTGACATAGATACCGACAACCTCAGCGCTCTCTACAAAAAGAGGGCTATTCTCGAAAGGGATGAAAAATGGGACGAGCTTGTTGAGGTGCAGAAGACGATATTGAAACATGAGCATACAGAAAAAGACCGTCAGAGGGAGCAGATGAACCTCCTTGGGTATAAGTATGAATACGGCCGTTACAGCCTTGAACGCGGGGATATTGAAAAGGCAAAGAAACTGTTCAAGACACTGCTCAGGCTGGATGTGGATTTTGTGCCGTCATACATCGGACTTGCCGAGGTGATGCTCAGGGAAGGCGAGTCAGAAGATGCTGTTGACTTTCTTGAAAAGAGCTATGATCAGACATCATCCCTGATAATTCTTGCAAGGCTTGAAGATTTGCTTATAAGCATTGGAGAACCTGCAAGGCTTATAAGGCTTTATGTCAACAGCCTGTCAAAGAAGCCTCAGAACCATGCGCTGAGATTTCTGCTTGGCAAGCTCTACTACAGGCTTGAGATGATAGACGATGCATTTGAAACATTTTCTTACGTGGATGCAAGCGGGATGGCGTCCCCTGAACTTTACCAGATAATGGGCGACCTTTATCTCAGGAGAAATCAATGCGACAAGGCAGCGGTGGAATTCAAAAAAGCCGTTGACATGAAAATAGCGTTCAGGCTTCCGTACTGGTGTTCATCCTGCGGCTACTCATCACAGGACTGGTCAGGCAGGTGCCCGAGCTGCAATAACTGGAATACATATACGTTCAAACTTCATGGTTCAGGCAAAATTTAAGAAGGGCGCTGTAGTTTTAGATACAAGCCTCTTTGTAAATCCGGAAGTTCGCGAGAGCTTTGGCAGGACACCTACAGAGGCGCTTGAAAGCTTCCTGTTTTTAGCATCCCAGATTCCTCACCTTGAGTTCTATATGCCGCCGTCCATATTTGAGGAACTCCTTAATTTCATAGAACCTGAAAAAATATCAGGAGACCTGCTCGTGGTCCTTCAGCAAAAACCTCCCAAGAAACATGAGCTTACATGCCCTGCATTTCTGCTCTATGAATTGATAGAAGACATGAGAGAGAGGATTAATAAGGGGCTCAGGGTGGCAGAGAAGGCTGTGAGAGGTGTTTCAAAAGCAGGCGAAGAAGAGATTATTAAGGACATGAGGAGAAAATACAGAGAGGCTTTGAGAGAAGGGATTATTGACAGCAAGGAGGATGTTGACCTCCTTCTGCTTGCGCGGGAGCTTGATGCGCTGCTTGTAACAGCGGACCAGGGGCTAATAAAATGGGCTGAGAAATTTGGGATTAAATGGCTGGTGTCTTCCAAGTTAAAAGAATACCTTCAAAGTTCCATCAAAAAAGCTGAGATGTCGGCAGCGCTGAAGAGTTAACAATTCATTCAACGGAATATTAGGCAGGCATATGCGCCTCAAAACCTTTACGACGCAGGGGGATTTTGTTATATGGGTTCTTAAATCCTTTTGAATGCAAACAAGAATACTTCATCATTAGCATAAATGTCTTACTTAGGTGCTGCCGTAAAGCTTTTTCAGCCCACATGCCTGCCATAGAGATGATAAATGTGAATTTTACTTACTTCCCAATGCAGAAATCACCGAATATCCTGTTGAGAATATCATCTGTTGTTACAGCGCCCACAATCTCTCCGAGTCTGTCAAGCGCATCCCTGAATTCAATTGCAATTATCTCAAGCGGCTTGTCGGTTTCAATTGCATTAATCCCATTCTTGAGAGAATCATAAGCGGCCTGAATTGCAATTTTATGCCTGAGGTTCGTAATAATAACTCCCTCTTTCTGCTCCTTCCAGTTTTTAACTGAGGAGTTAAATATTGTTTGCTTAAGCCCCTCAATCCCTTCGCCTCTCGTTGCGGAAATAGTAAAGATATCATAAACATCTGATTTGTCACTCCGGCTTGTCCGGAGTCTTTCTTCAGAAGGATTCCCGACAAGCGG
>CAZHHV010000128.1:0-5965 GCA_964532335.1 uncultured Nitrospiraceae bacterium | reverse complement strand
TTGCCCTATGGAATTATGTGATTGAAAAAGAACCTGAAAAAATCCCCTTCGCCTATAACAATCTTGGAATTGCCTATAGAGATAAAGGGATGTTTGATAAGGCAATAGAGTATTTTCAGATTGCTATAAGATTAAAACCTTATTATGCAGAGGCATATAATAATCTTGGAATTGCCTATAAGGATAAAGGGATGTTTGATAAGGCAATAGAGCATTTTCAGATTGCTATACGATTAAACCCTGATTCTGCACTGGCGTATAATAATCTTGGAGCTGTCTATGCTAATAAGGGGTTGTTTGATAAGGCAATAGAGCATTTTCAGATTGCCATAAGATTAAAACCTGATTTTGCACTGGCCTATAATAATCTTGGAATTATATATATGAAGACAGGAATGATAGATAAAGCTATTGGTGACTTTCAAACTGCCTTAAAGATTAATCCTAATTATGCTGATGTCCACTTTAACCTCGCAATGGCTTATGCGGGAAAAAGCATGATGGGTGAGGCTGCAAGACACTATCAGGAAGTCATAAGGCTTAATCCTAATGATGAAGCAAAGAGGAATATCTTAAACAGGATATTGCAAGGTAAAACCCGTTAGAAATTCCAGTCGTTGCGACTTGTCTACGACCCATGGGCAACCGAGCAGGGCATTATTTCTAACGGGGTAAATATTATTTTGGCGGTATATCTTGATTAATGGGAAGAAACTTATAGTTGTCATGCCTGCATATAATGCCATGAAAGTAAGAAGAAAGAAATAAAAAAATAAACGAATCCGAACCGGAACTGTTGAGAGGCGGATTTTTTACGAAAGGAATTCTATGAGCTTAGCGAGGGTCTTTTTCATATCTTCTCTGCTGACAACCATATCTATTAACCCGTGCTCAAGAAGGAACTCTGCTCTCTGAAAATTATCAGGGAGCTGCTGTTTCATTGTCTGTTCTATGACACGCGGGCCTGCAAACCCTATCAGACTTCTCGGTTCAGCGATTATTACGTCTCCGATTGTGGCAAAACTTGCAGCAACGCCGCCGAATGTCGGGTCAGCAAGGACAGAAATATACGGGATACCGTTATCCTTGAGCCTTCCTATTGCCGCAGAAACCTTTGCCATCTGCATAAGAGAGAATATCCCTTCCTGCATCCTTGCACCGCCTGATGATGCAATGCTTATTAACGTGACTCTTTTTTCAAGAGCTGTTTCTACAGCCCTTGCAATCTTTTCTCCGACAACAGAACCCATGCTTCCGCCCATGAACGAAAAATCCATCACAGTAAGGATGACAGGGAAACCGTTTATCACTGCCTCACCTGAGATAACAGCTTCAGAGAGACCGCTCTTGGTCCGGTTTGCCTGTATCCTTTCAGGATACGCAAGAGAGTCTTTAAAGTTCAGCGGATCTCCTGAACACATATCTGCGTCAAACTCTACAAAACTTCCTGCATCCGCAAGAAGCTCAATTCTTTCTTTAGCGCTTATCCTGAAATGGTAATCACACTTCGGGCAGACTTTAAGGTTCTTGTCTATCTCTTTTTTGTAAACAATCTCTTTGCAGTTATCGCACTTTACCCAGAGGCCTTCAGGGATCTTTACCTTTTTTTGCAGTTTCGATTCTTTTAACTTTTTAAACCACATCAGATATTTATAACCTCGCCGTCTTTAAGTATTCTGATATTGGGAATCCCGAGTTTTTTAATCTCAGACCTTATGGTTTTGAGATGCTGCGGCTTGGGATGCGTTATTAGTATTTTGTCAGGAGGTATGTTTATTTTGTCCAGCTCTTTTTTGAGCAGCCTCGGGGTGAGATGCCCTGTCTCAAGAGCCATAGCCTCCATTTTGTTTGGAAAAGAGACTTCTATTATGGCGCGGTCTATCTTTGCTCTGCCTGCTTCTTTCCAGATAGCATTTGTGGGCCCTGTATCGCCTGTATAAAGGAGTCTTTTGCCTCTTCTGTCCTGAATTATATAACCGGCTGCGGGAACCGAATGATTGACTCTGTATGCGGTAATTTTGTAGCCGTTAATTTCGATCTGTCTGCCAGGCTTCACCTCTAAAAACCTGATTACAGCCTTTTCAGCATTTGGTATCATTGTGAAATCAGGCCATATCTTGTTATTTAAGAGATTGTTTTTCAGCGACTTCAATACCTGCGCAATTCCTATCACCGTAACATTATGCCTCTTGTTTTTTATAATTATGTTATCTGCAAGGAAAGGTATTCCTCTTATATGGTCAAGGTGCGCGTGGGAAACAACAATATGCCGTATCTTCCACTGGGCATTCTCAGAGAGGGAAGCGCCGATGGTCCCGGCATCAAGCAATATTTTTCCGTCAATCAAGAAACCCGGAGGGTTAAACCCCGGAAATTCTGCTCCTGAACATCCGAGAACTTCTACTTTCATAGCACAATCTCCATTTCTCTCCACGCTTTTAAAAATGCATCTACCGCCAACGGGTCAAACTGTCTGCCTGCATGCTTTTTTAATTCATCAAACGCCTCATCTGCGGTGCGCGCTTTTCTGTACGGCCTGTCAGTTGTCATGGCGTCAAATGTGTCGGCAACCGCAATAATCCGCGCTGCTAATGGTATCTCGTTATCTTTTAGTCCGTCAGGATATCCTGTCCCATCATATTTCTCATGGTGTCCCCTCATCCCGGGGATAACATCTTTCAGCTGCTTAACATGACTAAGTATCTCTGAGCCGTATTTTGGATGCAGATTCATTGCCTCGACTTCTCCAGCTTCAAGCTTGCCGTCTTTTAGAAGAACGCTGTCTCTTACCCCTATCTTCCCGATGTCATGGAGTATAGCAGAAAGCTTTAACTTTTCAAGCTCTGCCCTGTTAAGCCCGAGCATGCGGCCTATGGCAAGGCTGTAGTTCATAACCCTTTTAGTGTGGCCTCCTGTGTAAGGGTCTCTTTTTTCAATGGTCTCTGCAAGAGCCTGCGCTGTACCGTAAAATGTATCTTTAAGTTCCTGATACAGATTTGCATTTTCTATGGCAATAGCCACCTGATTTGCAAGAGCGCACAGTATTTCCATGTCCTCATCATCAAAACTCCCTGCCTTTTTGTTTATTGTCTGGAGCGCTCCGAGAATCTCCTCTTTTGTTTTTACAGGCACACATATCATGTCTCTTGTAAAGAATTCGCTTTTGTCATCTGCGCCCCTGAAAAACCTCGGGTCCGACTGAACATCATGCACTATGACAGGCTTCCCCTTTTCAGCAACCCAGCCGGCTATGCCCTCGCCTTTTTTAAGCCTGATCTCTTTTACCTTCTCTCCCTTGTCTCCAAGAGCCACTTCAAAAAAAAGCTCGTTGTTTTCCTTGTCCGCCAGAATGAGACTGCCTGCTTCCGCATTAACAAGCCGCGTTGCCGCTTCAATCGCCCGTTTTCTCACTTCATGCGTATCAAGCGTGGAATTTACCAGAGCTGTCAGTTCCATCAGGGCATTAAGCTGTGCCAGTTTCTTATCAGAGACCTCGTTCATTTGATTTCCTCTCTTAATGTAAGAAGAAACTCTCTTAATTCCACTACGCTCAACTGCGCTTTTTTGACTATTGCGCTCCCGATAACCACCCCGTCAGAGACGCCTGCCACTGCCTTAGCCTCATCAGGCATTGAAACACCGAATCCGACGGCAATAGGTTTATCCGTAATTCTGCGAATGCCATTTATTGATTTTTCAATAGAGCCGTCAAGTAAAAGCTGAGCGCCGGTAATGCCGGTTATTGAAACATAATATATAAAACCCGTTGATGCGCTTGCAACTTTTCTTATTCTGTCCTCGGTTGATGTCGGAGCAAGAAGAAAGATTGAAGCAATATCTGTATTTTTAGCAAACCTTGTAAACTCTCCTGCTTCATCAGGCGGAAGGTCAGGGATTATAACACCATCAACTCCTGCATCTTTTGCGTCTGCAATAAATCTCTCTTCGCCATATTTAAAAACAGGATTGTAATACGTCATCAATACCAGAGGAATTTTTGTTTTCTGTCTTAAATCCTTTACAAGGGCGATTACTTTTTTTAAGGTAACGCCACTCTTTAATGCCCTTTCCGCTGCCCTCTGAATTGTCGGACCGTCTGCGAGAGGGTCTGTGAAAGGCACACCAAGCTCAACAATGTCTGCGCCGCATTCCTCAAACATCAGGACAATTTCTTTTGTCTTCTCAATAGAAGGATCGCCGGCCATTATGTAAGGGATAAAGGCCTTTTTATTCTGAGCCTTTAATTTTTTGAATACCTTTTCAATTCTGTTCACAGTTCTATTCCTTTGATATTCGCCACGTGCTGAACGTCTTTGTCTCCCCTTCCCGAAAGATTTACAATGATAATTTTATCCTTTGAGAGTTTCGGCGCAAGTTTTATTACTTCTGTGACTGCATGCGCAGATTCAAGAGCCGGGATTATCCCTTCTTTTCTTGAAAGCAGTTCAAATGCAGCCAATGCCTCATCATCTGTAGCATATGTGTACTCAACCCTTCCGCTATCTCTGAGATAAGGGTGTTCAGGCCCTATGGAGGCATAGTCAAGCCCTGCTGATACAGAATGCGTTCCGAGCACATTCCCGTCATCATCCTGAAGGAGATAGGTCTTGCATCCCTGAAATACTCCTACAGAGCCGCCGGAAAACCTTGCCGCGTGCTCACCTGTGGCTATACCCTTGCCTCCGGCCTCTACCCCAATCATCTTTATATCATCGCCAAGAAATTCGTGAAACAGTCCCATTGCATTGCTTCCGCCGCCAACACATGCAACCAGATAATCAGGCAGCCGTCCCTCTGCCTGAAGAATCTGTTTCTTAGCTTCCTTTCCAATAATTGACTGAAAATCCCTCACCATTGAGGGGAAAGGATGCGGCCCGAAGACCGTGCCTAAAACATAATGAGTAGTTCTTACATTTGTTGTCCAGTCTCTCAGCGCCTCATTAATGGCATCTTTCAATGTCTGCGAACCAACAGCCACCTCAATGACCCGCGCGCCCAGCAGCCTCATCCTGAACACATTCAAAGCCTGTCTCTTCATATCCTGAGTTCCCATGTAAACATAACATTCAAGGCCGATAAGCGCAGCGCCTGTGGCAGTTGCAACTCCATGCTGTCCGGCGCCTGTTTCAGCAATGATTCTTTTTTTACCGATTCTTTTTGCAAGCAGCGCCTGTCCCAGCGCATTGTTTATCTTGTGAGCGCCTGTGTGAGCGAGGTCTTCTCTTTTTAAATATACCTTTGCGCCGCCGAGATATTCCGTAAATCTCTTTGCAAAGTATAGAGCGGTCGGCCTTCCTATATATGTTTTCTGGAGATGTGCAAGCTCTTTCTGAAAAGCTTTATCTTTCCTGTATTTCAGATATGCCTGTTCAAGCTCAATTAGCGCAGGCATTAATGTCTCAGGAACAAATCTTCCGCCGTATTGTCCGAAATAACCTCTACGAGCCATTGGCTTTTTTCATCTCCTTCTCTCTCTCCCGCAGTTGCAATTAAGTCCGTGGGTGCAGCCCTCAAAAGGGTTTATGGCAAGTCTTTTAGGAACAAACTCGCCGCACTTGCAATTCCATCCGCTACGATCAGCAGCCTTAGCTTTATCAAGTTCTCTCCCGCAAACAGGACAAAGAGGTTTTATATCGTCCATCGTAACAGATGTTTTTTCAGGATTTTTTCCCATTTCAGAGAAATATTATAACACATTGCCGATGGCTCGTAGAGAGGCTTGCCGCTATATGAGAAATATCCGGTTTACGCCCTCTGTCGCCTGCCGCTGCGGGCAAGTTCAATAAATACAACCGTCCCCTTTAATAATTAATAATAATGTCCACTAATTTGTTTTATTAATGGATTCTTACTCTTCACAAGATAAAGCATGAAGCGGTTTAATCTATTACAGTCACGGTACTGGCTTGCGGTCCCTTTTCCCCCTGTTCTTCGACAAAACGCACCTTTGTCCCAACCTTTAAGT
>CAZHHV010000127.1:0-6049 GCA_964532335.1 uncultured Nitrospiraceae bacterium | reverse complement strand
TTCCGGCTTGTCCGGAATCTTTCCGAAGAAGGATTGCCGACAAGCGGCAATGACACAGGGGATAGAACTATCGGCAAAGAAGGCGCTTAAAATACTATATCCTGCCTGTATTCTGTTTTTTATCTTTTTGTTTACTCTTTCAGCCCATGCCCTTGATGTGCCAAAACTACAGGGGCATGTTAATGATTACGCAAATATGATATCTCCGTCAACTAAGGCTGAATTGGAAAAAGAGCTGTCTTCTTTTGAACAGACAGATTCAACGCAGATTGTCATTCTCACAATCCCGTCTCTTGAGGGAGGGGTAATAGATGAATTCAGCATTAAAGCTGCTGAGGCATGGAAGGTAGGACAGAAAGGAAAAGACAACGGCATAATCATCACTGTTGCAAAGCAGGAAAAAAAGATACGGATTGAGGTTGGCCGCGGGCTTGAAGGAAAGCTGACCGACCTTGCGGCAGGGAGAATTATTGACCTTGTTATAAAGCCGAAATTCAAAAGAGGTGATTTTGACGGAGGTTTTGTCGCAGGAGTGCATTCTCTTATTGACGCAACAAGGGGAGAGTTTAAGGCTGATAAAAACCACCTGCCTAAAAAGAAGCACGGCACACATAGCTTCTTAACAATGCTTATCTTTGGCGTAATAGCTTTACTGTTCATAGGAAGCATCTCGCGCCTCTTTGGCGGCATATCAGGAGCAATGGGCCTTCCTGCGCTGGTCCATCTGGCGCTCACTCCAATCGGGCTTATTGCATTTATCGGCCTCTCTGCTGCCGGTTTAATTGCAGGAATTTTTCTGCCAAAACTTTTTTCCTCAGGCAGCCATCACAGCACCGGAGGTTTCTTGTCCGGTGGAGGATACTACGGGTCAGGCAGTGGTTTTGGCGGAGGAGGAGACTTTGGAGGTTTCAGCGGCGGAGGCGGCAGTTTTGGCGGGGGAGGTGCATCAGGAGACTGGTAATGAAAAATATGTCAAAGGCAAAAAGATTTTTTACAGAAGAAGAGGCAGAAAGAATAACAGAGACAACCCGTGATGTTGAAACACGCACAATCGGAGAGGTTGCCGTTATGGTTGTTGGCAGCAGCAGTCGATATATCGAGGCGGAAATATTAGGCGGGATATTCCTCGGAAGTCTTCTCTCTCTTATTATAACTACCTTATACTTCAACTCATCTGTCTGGTCTTTCATTCCCGTGAGTCTTGTCTTGTTTTTCCCTTCAAGATTTTTATTCAGTAAATTTCCTGCTATTAAAATTTCATTCATCGGCTTCGGAAGAAAAGAGGAGACTGTAAGGCAGAATGCTGTCAGGGCATTTTATGAAAAGGGGCTTTATAAGACCCGAAAAAATACAGGGGTTCTGTTCTTCATTTCCATCCTTGAGAGAAAGGTCTGGGTTCTTGCCGATAAAGGGATTTACGAAAAGATTGAGCAGGAGACTCTGAATAAATTTGCGATAACCGTATCTCACGGGATAAAAGAAGGCCGTGCGTGCGAATCATTGTGTGATGCCGTAAAAGAGGCTGGAGCGCTTCTTGCAAAGCATTTTCCCGTAACTCACGGCGATACGGACGAGCTTTCAAATAAAGTGATGACTGAGTAAGGGCTCAGCCATCACTTATATTCAACTTCTTACTTTGCAATCCTGTCTGAATCAACCGGGATCAGAACTATCTCAATCCTGCGGTTCTTTGACTTTCCCTCTTCCGTGTCATTTGACTCGACAGGTTTGTATTCTGCATATCCCGCGGGGCTTAGAAGTTTAGGGTCAACTCCTTTTTCCTGAAGATACCTTAGCACATTCGTTGCCCTTGCGTTTGACAGCTCCCAATTAGTCGGAAATTTCTTTGCTATCCTCGGACCTATCTTGACATTGTCCGTATGCCCCTCAATCCTTATCTGCTTGTCAGTGACTTTTCTGAGTATTTCCGCCACCCTGTCAAGAACCTTCTTACCGTCCTTTTTCACATCCGCGCTTCCTGAATCAAACAATATCTTGTCCACCATGCTCAGCGAGAGTTTATCTCTGAGCTGCGTAACTGCTATCTCGCCTTTCTTTATCTCATCCTTTAATTCGTCAACAAGGTTGGTATATGTTTTTTTCAGCTCCGCCACCGCCTTATCCTTCTCTTCTATAGCCAAAGATCTTTCCTTTGAGAGCCCCGATATCTCGTTTTTTAATTCTGTTATTTGGACATTTTTTGACTTCAATTCATTTTCAAGCTCTTTTATCTTCTGTTCTTTTTCCGACAATTTCGCCTTAACGCTGATCAAATCCTTTGTCAGTTCATCCTTATTTGCCTCAAGCATGGATTTGAGATTTGCATTTTCTTTCTTCAGCTTTGAAAGCTCTGATTCAAGCGCTGCCTTCTCCCCTTCCTTTACCTTGAGCTTTTCCTCTACAGCCGCGATATCTTTTTTAAGATTATCAATATCACCGAGTCTTGCCTTATATTCCTCTGTTGACACACAGCCTGAGAAAAACAAAATTCCCATGACAACAAACAGAATTTTTGTAGCTTTCATAAATACACCTCCCATTCTTAAATTACGAGTTAAGAGTTATGAGTTGAGAGTTTTAAAACTTCTAACTTTTAACTTGTTTCCTGATTATATCAAATTAGCGATGGCTCTGCAATCTTCGAATTTAAAATGTATGACCGATGCTGAAATGCACTTCTCCTTTGCTTTCACCTGTTTCTCTGTCAAGTTTATGACCATAGTCAATCCTCAGAGGGCCCACCGGCGTGTTGTATCTTAAGCCTGCACCGGCGGTATATTTCATGTCTGAGAGCTTTATATCGCCGGTTTTTTTCCATACGTTGCCGCCGTCAAGAAAAGTTACAAGACCAAACCCCTTGCCAATAGATGTCCTGAGTTCAAGATTTGTCAGCACAAATGCATTGCCGCCTGTCGGAGAGCCGTCAGCGCCTTTAGGCCCAAGCGTATCCTGTTCATATCCGCGGACAGTAGTCCTGCCGCCAAGAAAAAACCTTTCTACAAGCGGAAGTTCCTCTGTCTTCGCAAAACCCTGAGACATCCCGCTTTTTAACGAAAACGCAATAACAAAATATTTATTTAACTCCTTGTAAGCGCTTCCGTTGACTATTGCCTTTACAAAATCAGTTTCTGACAGAAGGTATCCCGATGCGGTTTTTACGGATATCCCGGCAAGCACGCCCTTTCTGGGGTCAAAAGGATTGTCTCTCGTATCGTAGACGATGCCCGGCCTTATGCCCGCAATTGCAATCGTTCCCGAATCTTCTTTCGTAAGGATAACATCAGGTTTCACCTCAAAAGTTTTGACTAATGAAAAATCATAAAAAATCTCACCTTTCACCCTTTCGCTGAATTTCTTCTCAAAGCCTACGCTCGCAGTGTGCCTCCTCAGTTTATACCGCGTCTCACGGGTCTCTATGGTTTTTTCTGTCCTTTCTTCTTTTATGAGCAGCATTTTAAAGGGAAGACGCTTGCCTGAGAACCACGGCTCGGTATAATTCACTATATAACGCTGCTCAAGTGTGCTGACCTCAGTCCTGAATGATACCTGTCTGTTCATTCCAAAAAGATTCCTGTAACTTATATCAAATGACCCCCTGAACCGCTCGTAATCCCCGTATCCGACGCCAACCTCAACGGCGCCTGCATTGCCTTCTTTCACCCTGACATGAACATCCTTCACATCGCCTTCTTTTTCTATCGCATCTACATCCACATCAGTAAACAAACCGAGCTTGTAAAGTCTCTGCCGCGTCTTCGTGAGAAGAGAAGGATTAAAAGGAGCGCCGTTTTCATAGAGCATTTCTCTCTTTATTACCTCATTCTTTGTCTCCGCATTGCCGCTTATTACTGTTTTCCCGAACAAGGTTAGCTTTCCTTCATCAATCTCAAAAATGACCTTCACCCCTTTTTCTCCGGCTTGCTGCTTTATATCAACCTTTGAGTCAATAAAACCGTTACTCGAATAAAGGTCAATAATCTTGTATCTTGCATCCGATATATCAACTTCATTATAAGGATCCCCTGTTTTTATTCTGACAGCATTTATTATTTCTTTTTTAAAGATAAAAATTGTCCCCCTTATCTCAATACCTTCTATCAAGGTCTTTGCGCCTTCTTTAATTTTTATTATAATGTCCGCCCTGGAATCTTTTACTGCAATCCTGACATCATCTATCACCGCGTTCAGATAGCCGAGCGCATTATAAAACTCTGTTAATATTGCTTTGTCTGACTCTATAAGGTCTGGATTGTACAATTTCCCTTTTTTTAATAACATTACATCTTTCAGATTTTTTTCAGATATGGTTATGCCTTCGAAAGTTACAGAATTGACAACAACCTCGCTCCCTTCAAAAATAAAAAACCTGATAATAACCGTGTCCTGGTTTGATGTTATAACAGGCGCTACCTGAACATAAGGGAACCCATTGGAGTGGTATAAAGACACAATCCTTGATATTGCCTCTTCAACAAGGTCATCCCCGAAGTCTTCAACCTCAAAAAACGGCGCCTCTTTAGTGAGAGCCTCTGAATTCAGGACAGAGTTGTTTTCAAAAACCACCTCAAGCTTCTTGCCCGGGTCTATGTTAATGTCAAGATTGCCATTGCTGAAAGTATAATGGACTACTATAGGCTTAAGAAAATTATTTTTCTTATAATAAAGCCTGATTCTCTCCAGCTCTTTTCTTAACTTAACCTGATCATAGATGGCGCCTTCCTCTATTTTAATTAATTCTTTCGCATCCGCAGGCCCGATAATTTTAATGCTTTTTATTATCTCAGGCATTCCCTCGTCTATCGTAAGTAAAAGATTCACCCTGTAAGGCGTGCCGGTATTCTCTACAGCGAGTTTTATATCTGCATGAGGGAATCCCCTTTCAGACAATGCATTCTTAAGCTCCTTTACAGCATCTTCCATACGGTCATACCTCATAATCTGTTCTTCTTTTAGTGAAAAATGATTTTTTATTATCTTCTTTGACAGGCGTTGATTTCCGGTAATAATAATCTTCCTTATTATGTCTCTCTCCCTGACTTTTACCATTAAATGCGACCTGTCCTTATCATCAACTTCCACTGATATGTCCTCAAACAACCCCTTGAGAAACGCCAGTTTCAACCCGGCGCGGACAGATGAAGGGTTAAAGACATCACCAATCTTTATGCTTAAAATGTCCAGAAGTTCTTCGCTCTTCATGGAATGCAGCCCCGAGACATCAACTTTACTGACTGCAGCGTATGATGTCTCAGCGGATACAATAGAGGGATGAGCAAGAAACTGTATGAAAATAAAAATCAGAGATGATAAAAAAATAGTTTTTATCATTCTTCTGCGTTTATCTGGTAACCATAAGCATTTCATCTTGGATTCAGCCCTTTTTATTTAAATTCAAATCTGAACTTAATGTCTCCGCCAACGCTGCCTTTTTCATCCCGCACGCCAATCAGTGAGACATTTTTATCAAGAATATACTCAAGCTTAAGCACCTGTTCCTCGGTAGAGCCCACGGCAGATGTGTAAGTCACAAAAAGTTTATCGCCTAAAAGCCTCTTTGATGCGGTAAGTCTCGGGCCTACCGTGCCTGTGGATTTGGACACATAAGGGTCCACCTGAACCCTGTCAAGCCCTGTTATGTTTCTTAACCTGTCTTCAAAAACATCCTGAACCTTGCCTGTCAGAAATGAAGCAGCCTCGCCGGCTCCGATTCCTCCCTCAAGACCTTTTAATTGTTTCCCTATCTGCCCTACAGTAAGCAAGCTGAGGATATCCGTCTCCTCAAGAGGCGGATCAGAAACAAGAGAGAGGTTAAAACGCTCCATCTGTCCTTCAAGGCTCAGTCTTATGTTGTACCCTTTCACTATTGTCTGTGCCACAATCTCCATTACAGGATTTATCCTGTTCTGGTCAGTAAAATCAGCGCTTGCGTTCATTATCCTGAATTCATTGTTCCTGAAGTAGACCTTACCCTCTTTGGACACAATTCTCCCGAAAAGAAGCGGCTGTCCTATCGTGCCTTTTAAGACCATATCCACTTTCAACGGCGCGC
>CAZHHV010000126.1:0-6078 GCA_964532335.1 uncultured Nitrospiraceae bacterium | reverse complement strand
GTGTTGTTGTGAGCCTATGGGAAGTGCCTTCAAAAGAGACAGTGGAATACATGAAAATTTTTTACAGTTATATCAAAGACGGAAAAAGCAGAGCAGAAGCATTGAGGCTTGCAAGAAACGCAATCAAGGCAAAATATCCAAATCCATTTTACTGGGCGCCGTTTATTTTGCATGGGGAGGGATGAGGAGGAATATGCTTGAACTTAATTTTTCAAATATGATGGGAGAGGTGATAGGCGAGAAGGGCGTCTCTGAGAGACAGATTGAGGGCATAAAGGCAGCCGTATATGAGATTGATAAACGAATAAAGGCAAAAGAAAGACCTGAGCTTGCATTTATAGACCTTCTTGAGCAGGACACGGCAGAGATTAAAAAAATCGCATCAGATGTCAGGGAAAAAAATGAGAACTTCATAATACTCGGTATCGGCGGCTCTGCGCTGGGCCCAAGGGCGATACTGGAGGCGCTGAGCCCTTTCCATAACCTTGACAACAAGCCAAGGGTGTTTGTTTATGATAATGTTGATCCGAGGACGCTTCAGCGGATTTTATCTCTGGCAAGCCTTAAAAAAACAGCAGTTAATGTCATCACAAAGTCTGGAAGCACTGCCGAGACAATAGCCTCCTTCATGATACTCTGGGATAAGATGAACAGCGCTGTTTCTGATTCTTCAAAGAATTTTATTGCGACAACTGACCCTGAAAAAGGCAGCCTGAGAATGATTGCAGATGAAAAAGGATTCAGGACACTCTCAATTCCGCAGGGTGTTGTAGGAAGATATTCTGTCCTTAGCCCTGTGGGTTTGCTTTGCGCCGAGGTTGCAGGCATTGATTCAGGTGAAATGCTTAAAGGCGCAAGGGATATTCACAGTAAATGCTCGGATGCAGAGATATGGAAAAATCCTGCGTATCTTTTCGGGACATTGCTTTATCTCATGGAAAGGGAGGAAAAGAGAAACATAAATGTATTGATTCCTTATGCGGACGGACTGAAACCAACGGCAGAATGGTTCTGCCAGTTATGGGCAGAGAGCCTCGGGAAATCGGGGTCAGGGCTTACGCCTTATCCGTCACTCGGCACAACAGACCAGCATTCCCAGCTTCAGTTATGGATGGAAGGACCGGAAGATAAAGTTGTCGTATTTATAAAAGTTGATGATTATGGGGTTGATTTTGAAATCCCGAAAGTTTTTAAAGATGTGGAAGGAACGGGCTATCTCGGAGGGCATACGCTCTCAGAGCTTATTAAGGCAGAACAGGAATCAACAAGTCTTGCCCTGTCAAAGATTAAAAGGCCGAATATGACGATAAGCATTCCGAAGATAGATGCTTACCACATGGGGCAGTTATTCCATTTCTTTGAGATGGCGACAGCGTTCACAGGTTTTTTATACGGCGTGAATCCTTTTAACCAGCCCGGTGTTGAGGAGGGCAAGAACTTCACTTACGGCATGATGGGGAAAAAGGGATACGAGGCAAAAAAAGAAGAGGTGGAGAAGGCAAAGGCAAAGAAGATGTGCTGGAAGGTGTGAAAAGAATTTATGAAAAATGATTTAAAAACCATACTTGAACAGCTTCTGAAATTCCGCAAAGAGCGGGACTGGGAGCAGTTTCACCGCCCGAAGGAGCTTGCAATATCAATTGTCCTTGAGGCAGCAGAGCTGCTTGAGGAATTTCAGTGGAAAACTGACGAGGAGATAAAGATGCATCTTAAAGAAGGCGGGTTGGAGAATGTTAAGGATGAAGTTGCGGACATAGCGGTTTATATTTTACTTTTGTCTCACGACCTTGGGATTGATCTGCTTGATGCGATGAAGAAGAAGCTTAGGAAGAATGAGAAGAAGTATCCTGTTGAAAAGGCTAAGGGAAGCGCAAAAAAGTATGATAAACTTTAAAAACAGCTGTCAGCGCTCAGCCTTCAGCTTTAAGTTAAAAAACCGAATATTCTGCCGTAAGCTGATAGCTAAATGCTGATAGCTGAATGCTGATAGCTGAATGCTACTTATGATACTTGTTGAAACATATAAAGGCAAATCAATCACAGAGCATCGGGTTGAGATTGTTGAGAGGAAGGGCATCGGGCATCCTGATTATATGTGCGATTCGATGATGGATGCAATATCAGTGGCATTGTCAAAAGAATATATCAAGCAGTTCGGCACAATCCTTCACCACAACATAGACAAAGGTCTGCTTGCCGCGGGCAGGGTTAAGAAATATTTTGGAGGCGGCAGGGTTATTAAGCCAATGGAGCTTACGATAGGGGACAGGGCAACTTTCAGCGTAGGCAATAAAAAGATCCCTGTCGCTGACATTGCAGTTGACGCTGCAAAGAAATGGATTAAGAACAATATGCGGTTTGTTGACCCTGAGAGGCATTTAAAATACCGCATTGTGCTTGCGCCCGGTTCAGAAGAACTTACGGACATTTTTTCTAGAAAAGGAAAAGTACGGCCTGCAAATGACACATCCGCTGCTGTCGGATATTATCCTTTAAGCCCCACTGAAAAAACTGTCCTTGAGCTTGAACAGTTTCTCAATTCAAAAAAATTCAAACAAAAATATCCGGAGACAGGTGAGGATATAAAGGTGATGGGGCTGAGAAGGGGAAATATTCTGGATTTAACTGTTGCAATGCCTTTGCTTGCAGATTACATAAAATCAGAGAAGGACTATTTTGAGAGGAAGGATGTTATTCATCGGGAGATGGACAGATTTCTTGAGAGATATGAAGGATTTAAAAAAATAGGCGTACATTTCAACACGCTTGATGAAAAGGGCAGGGGGCTTGGAGGGGTTTATTTAAGCCTTCTTGGAACATCGGCAGAGGATGCAGATTCAGGACAGGTTGGAAGGGGCAATCGTGTGAATGGATTAATCTCTCTGAACAGGCCGTTAGGCACAGAGGCAGTGGCAGGAAAGAATCCTGTAAGCCATGTTGGAAAGATTTACAATGTTCTTGCGCATAATATTGCGAAGGAGATTTACGAAAAGGTAGAAGGAATAAAAGAAGTCTATGTCCTTCTCCTCAGCAGGATAGGCACTCCGATAGATGAACCGCAGGTTGCAACTGCACAGGTTCTGCTTGAAAGGGGAAGAAGGATTGGCGAGATAGCAAGGACGGCAGAGGAGATATTTGAGAGAGAGTTTTCAGGGATAAATAAATTCTGCATGGATTTGAGCAGAGGGAAATATCCTGTCTGTTAGGAGGTGTTATCTATGGTTGACTATACAAACAATAAAATTAGTATTCTAATCCTTTTTATCGTTTTTTCCTTGTGCTGTATAGAAAGTGTAGGTGCGACACAAATTAGCAGACTTGCCGACAAGATTGCTTTTCTTAAGGATGGGGAAGTCTGGATTTCCAATAAAGAGGGTCGAGCAGTAGAGCAGATAACTAAAACAAATGGTAAAGTTGAAGGGTTTTTATTCTCCCCGACATTGAGATGTCTTGCCTATTCCAAGATTATCAAATATGTTGATGCGCCAGGATTATACGAAGAAGGCGAAGAGCCTGGTCGGGTGAATCTCTCTTCAATTGTTATCGTTGACCTGGGGACTAAAAAACAGTTAAGAGAAATTAGACCTAAGGATGACTGGCTGGAGCTTTCGAAATGGATGTCAGGCACGAGATTATTATTCTACGAGTCCTCCGGCTTTGATGTTTCAGATTATTACGAATTCGATACTCACAAAAATATCCAGAAAAAATTGGATTATGAAAAAGGATATTTGTTTTCAGAAGCTGACTTTTCCAGAGACGGTTCTCTTATGGTTTATGAAGATTTCTCTCTTCGTATGGTTGATGTTAAATCGAATAAAGAAGAAATCCTTGCATCAAAGGACAATATGCGTGAGCCTAAAATATCTAATGATAAAAAATACGTTGCTTTTATCGAAGCAGAGCCTATGTATGACAACCTGTGGATTTATTCTATCAGAGATCGCTCAGTAAAGAGACTTTATAGAGGTCATTCGTGGCCTAAGACTTCGGATATAAAGAGATTATCATGGTCATTCGATAACAAATATCTTTCAATATTTTATCCATCAGGTGCAGTTGTAGTCGAAGTTCAAAATCCTAACAATACTCATAGAATTCAGGGGAAAGAGTTTAGCTGGGTGAGAAATGAAAGTATAGCGTTTGTTCAAGACGGCGACATATATTTATACGATTTGAATACTAAAAAGGTAAGATTGTTTTTTAAGGGTGCTTCAAACCCTGCATTTCTATATGAAAGCTCTAAAAGATAAGCAGAATAGGCACGCCCATAGACGAGCTGATTTTAAAAGGCTTGATATTAAAAAGGACGACAAATAGATGAAAAAAGAATCAGCTAATGCGCTTGTATGGTTTGCGGCAATCTTATTGTTTGTTGGATTACTTATAATGTCTCCGTTAGGGGCCTTCGCCCTTTTTGTGCTTGCAGCGCTTTTTGCCGCTGTCCCTGCAATCTTCGGCTCAAAGAAGACACGCATTATAGCTGCTGTTTTACTGCTTGTATCAATTTTTTTTGCAGTAAGCAGATACCCTGAGTTCAGAAGCGAACAAGACCGGTTCAGGAGCCGTGCTAAGAATAGTTCCTTGAAGTAAAAAATTCCCTCTGTGCTATCAACCCATGAGCTTGTCCCGATAATATCGGGATTGCGATACTGTCGGGTCTATAACATCACTCGCTCTCTTGTTTTTCGTTTTTGGGAATGAATAGAATGGTCAGGAGGCCGGGGATTGCGAGGACGCAGACGATGACAAAGAACATTTTGTATCCGACTGCCTGCTGGAGATACCCGCTGATGAACCCGGGCAGCATCATGCCGAGGGCCATGATACCCGTAGAAATAGCGAAGTGGGACGTTTTGTACCTGCCCCGCGCAATGTGCATGAGATACACCATGAATGCTGTGAATCCCAAGCCGTATCCGAACTGCTCCAGGGCTACGAGGACATAGGTAAGCCCGATTTCAGGCTGCACATAGGCCATATATACATAGAACAGATCCGGGAAGTGGAGCGTAATCGCCATGGGCCAAATACACTTCTTAAGCCCGAACCTTGATATGAGCCATCCGCCGAGGATTCCTCCCACAACGAGACATATCATGCCCACCGTGCCGTATGCGAGCCCGACCTGTGTGGTGGAAAGTCCAAGCCCGCCCGCGTCTCTGGGGTCCAGTAAAAAAGGCGGGGCCAGCTTCAGAAGCATGGCTTCGGCGAAACGGTAAAGCAGAATAAAGGCAATGATCGCCACGATCTTTTCCTGTTTGAAATAAGAACGAAATATTTCAAGAAAAGAAACGTCACTCGCAGCATCCCGTGGTGAACGTTTACTGTCTGCTGCGGGAAAGGGAAGCACGAACGTGTGATACAGCGGCACAAGAACGAATACAAAACCTGTCGCACCGATGACAACTGTCCAACTCAATGGAATGCTGCCAGTGAGAGTCTCTATTCTGCCCGCTGTATATACAAGCAGTCCCGAGCCGAAGATCATTGCAAGCCTGTAGAATGTGGCCCTGATACCCACAAACAGCGCCTGCTCTTCCTTGTTGAGAGCAAGCATATAAAACCCGTCTGTGGCGATGTCATGCGTAGCAGAAACGAATGCGCCTGCCACAAGAGTTAATAGAGAAAGAAAGAAATATCCCTCCGTGTTTAGAGCATACGCCGCAGAGAACAGACAGAGCGCCATGGCGAACTGCGTGGAGAGAATCCATTTTCTCTTTGTTGAATAGATGTCCACAAGCGGACTCCAGAACATCTTGAGGACCCATGGCAAGTAGAGCCAGCTTGTCCAGAATGCGATGCTGGCATTATCAATACCCATCTTTTTATACAGGATGACTGAGACGGTGTTGATGATGATGTAAGGCAGTCCTTCGGCGAAATAGAGCGTGGGAACGAATATCCATGGATTTCGTGAAGTTGGCTGCTGTCTGCTCATACGGAAAAGACTACCAAATCAGCAGACAAACATTCCAGAAAAAAATACGGCATGGATACGGGGACAGTCCCCTAAAGGCTTTCAAGGTATGGATGGGGAGAGGTTTAAAAGTAGGACGATGTGTTATGCCGTTGTCA
>CAZHHV010000125.1:2682-6204 GCA_964532335.1 uncultured Nitrospiraceae bacterium | reverse complement strand
GCAAAGGAAATAACGGCGCTCTTATTTCCTGTTTGATCTTAACTCCACGTTATCAAAAATATTTTGGGTTGTCAAGGAGAGGGCCATGTTAGTAGAATTCAGTATGCGTGTCTGTCGGGACACAGGCGCCTCATGCAGTCGGCACTGCAATGGGAGTGAAATGCAGATGAAGTATTAAAGAAGCTTTTCTCGCTCCCGATTTTTACATCTAAACCTTTTTTATGATGTTGTAACAGGTATCTCTCTGCGCGGGATAGAATCCGGCATTCTTTATTGCCCTGATTATGTCTTCCATTGTTACCCTGTAACTTACGCCTGCTGATGCAACAACATTCTCCTCAATCATTGTAGAGCCAAAATCGTTTGCGCCAAACCTCAATGCAACCTCGGCGATTTTCAACCCCTGCGTTACCCACGATGCCTGAATGTTCTTCACATTATCAAGATAAATTCTGGATAAAGCAAGAACGCGAAGATATTCCACAGCAGTAGCAGAGTAGCGTTGAGCGTTAGGCGTTGGGCGTTGGGCGTTTTTTGTCGCTGAATGCTGACCGCTGAATGCTGACCGCTTGCTTAATTCCGTATTCCCCTGCTGGAAGGTCCACGGGATGAATGCGGTAAACCCTCCTGTCCTGTCCTGAAGGTTTCTTATTGTATCAAGATGTTCAATAATGTCTTCAGGTTTTTCAACGCTCCCGAACATCATTGTTGCGGTTGTCCTCATGCCGAGCCTGTGCGCCTCCTCCATTACCTTAAGCCATGATGATGATTTTATCTTCCTTGGGCTCAGTATCTCCCTCACCCTGTCAGAGAGTATCTCTGCGCCTCCGCCGGGGATGGAATCAAGCCCCGCGCCTTTCAATATCTTCAAAGTCTCATTAATTGTCAGGTCTGATTTATCAGCGATGTAGCATATCTCAGGAGGTGAAAACCCATGGACATTAATGTCAAAGCGTGATTTTATTGATTTTAGCAAGCTGATGTAATACTCGATATTGAAATCAGGATGCAATCCTCCCTGAATTAATATTTGCGTGCCGCCGAGATTTATTGTCTCTTCAATCTTCTTGAATAACTCATCTTCACTCAATATATAGGAATCTTTGTCTTCCTTATCCCTCCAGAACGCACAGAACTTGCATTTGTTTATGCAGATGTTTGTGTAGTTTATATTCCTGTCAACAATGAATGTGCCGGTCTTTTCAGGATGAAGTTTTCCCCTTATCCCGTCTGCCTGCTGGCCAAGCTGAAGGAGAGCGGAGTTTTTTAACAAGGATAATGCCTGTTTTTTAGTTAGTCTTTCCATAATTCTCTCTCGCCCTAAGCTGTCAGCTTTCAGCTATTAGCTTACAGCTTTGTAAAATGAATCTCTTTCAACAGGAACCTTCCCTGCTTTTTTAATGAGATTCCTTAACTGCTCTGCTGTCATTGCATTCCCGCTGAGCGCGCCAGCCGAGTGCGTAATCTTCTCTTCAATTATGGTTCCGTCAATATCATCAGCTCCGAATAAAAGCGCAAGCTGTGATAATTTCTCTCCAAGCATAATCCAGTAAGCCTTAATATGAGAGAAATTATCAAGCACAAGCCTGCTCACTGCAATCGTCTTTAAATCATCAATTCCCGATGAATACGAACCGCCTATCTCAGTGTTTTTAGGGTGATAAGCCAGCGGAATAAATGCCTGAAATCCTTCTGTCCTGTCCTGTAACTCTCTCAGTCTCATCAGGTGATCAACCCTCTGCTCATAGCTTTCAATGTGTCCATAAAGCATGGTTGCATTCGTCTTTATCCCTGCTTTATGCGCAGTTTCCATGACATTTAGCCATCCCTCAGATGAAAGCTTCTCAGGGCATAACTGATTTCTTACTCCGACATCAAAAATCTCTGCCCCTCCCCCGGGCATTGTGTCAAGGCCATGCTTTTTGAGTTTAAGAAGTGTGTCCGTAATGCTCAGGCCGCTTATTTTTGAAAAATACCCTATCTCTGTTGCAGTGAATGCCTTTATATGAATTTTAGGAAATGCTCGTTTAATCCTTGAAATCATCTCAAGGTAATATTCAAATTGCCGGTCAGGATGCAGTCCGCCGGTGATGTGAACTTCAGAAAAACTAACCCCGCCTATCCTCCCCTTATTTAAGGGGAGGCAGGGAGGGGTTAAAGTGGCAGTCCCCTCTACATTCTGGCTTCCGAGTTTTTTTATAATCTCTTCTATCGTTAATTCGTATGCCCCTTCTTCTCCTTTAGAGCGGCTGAATGCGCAGAACTTGCAGCGATTGACGCATATGTTTGTGGGGTTAATATGGATGTTTCTTATGAAGTATGCCTTATTGCCGTTCTTCTTTTTGGCCGCGTGGGATGCGAGTTTTCCGAGAGTGAATATGTCATCGCTCTCAAACAACCTAATCGCTTCTTCTTTTGTGAGCCTTTTGCCGGAAAGAACTTTATCTTTGATTTTTTGCAGCATTTCGGTTAATCAAGTAGTTATTGGCATCCGTTGCAGTCGCAGTGTGAAATCTCATCCTTTAGCTATCAGCTATGAGCTTTTTCGTCTTCCTTGAAGCTTTAGCTAATAAGATATTATACTATAAACCTAAATTTGTTTTTTCTGTGGCGCTGTCATTCCCACGAAAGTGGGAATCCAGAAATGAAGGACAGATAGATTCCTGCTTTCGCAGGAATGACGATTGGTAGTTGAAGGAAGGTTCTAATTGAAAAAGAGGAAAATAATAATAGGCACTCGCGGAAGCAAGCTTGCTTTATGGCAGGCAGAGTGGGTGAAGTCTGAGCTTTTAAAATTAAATCCCGATTTGACTATTGAGCTTAACAAAATCAAGACAACCGGGGACAAGATTCTTGATGTGCCACTTGCAAAGGTGGGCGGAAAAGGGCTTTTCGTAAAAGAGATTGAAGAAGCTCTTCTCAGCGGTAAGGCAGACCTTGCTGTCCACAGCATGAAGGATGTGCCTACTGATTTCCCGAATCGACTTCATCTCGCTGTTATATGCAAGAGGGAAGACCCGAGGGATGCGTTTATAACAGCAGTCAGCAGTCAGCAGTCAGCAGTCAGCAAAAACAAAATAAAAAGATTCAAAGATCTGCCCAAAGGCGCGACCGTTGGCACAAGCAGTCTGAGGCGTTCGTGCCAGTTACTGAGCATCAGGCCTGATTTGAAGATAGAACAACTAAGGGGCAATCTTGACACAAGGCTGAGAAAACTTGATGAAGGCCAGTTTGACGCAATCATTCTTGCTGCTGCCGGGGTCAAGAGGCTTGGATGGGCTGAGAGGATAACAGAGACCATAGAACCGGAAGTAAGTCTTCCTGCAATAGGACAGGGCGCAATCGGGATTGAATGCAGGGTTGATGATGATTTTATCAATAAGCTTATCGCTCCGCTTGACCACAGCGAGACATCCATCTGCGTCCGCGCTGAAAGGGCATGCCTCAAGAAGTTGGAAGGCGGCTGTCAGGTTCCGATTGCAACGCATGCAAGATTAATCAGCCATCAGCCATCAGCAGTCA
>CAZHHV010000125.1:0-2672 GCA_964532335.1 uncultured Nitrospiraceae bacterium | reverse complement strand
GAACGCTGAACGCTTAGTTATGGATGGATTAGTCGGAAGTGTTTCAGGAGATAAGATTATCAAAAGCCATATAGAAGGAAATCCGAAAGATGCTGAATCGCTTGGCATCAAACTCGCCGAAGACCTGCTTTCAAAAGGGGCAAAAGCGATTCTCGATGAAGTCTATGGCAAAAACCTCCCGCCGATTAATGGGAAAACAGCAAGTTAATCCTCGTCTGTCGAAGCCGACTCTGAAACTATCTTCGCAAACTTCCTCTTCCCTGCTGATTCTATTATAAAGGCATAAACCCTTGTAGTAAACAAAGAGAGTTGTTATCATTATGCCATGAATCCGGCAGATATACTTGAAAAGATACAGGGCACAGAATCACCATTAAAGAGACAGCTTTTAATGGTCGCACTTATAACGGGCCTTCTTGAGCAGAGAGGCAAAGGTGCGCCGATTGTGATTGGCGGCTGTGCTCTGTCATATTACACGAGGGAGGTTTATTTTACAGCGGATATAGATCTGGCATATGCTGACAGAGATGCCTTAGATACTGTTCTGAAAGAACTCGGATATAAGAAACAAGGGCGGTATTGGATTAATGAAGAACTGAAGATGGCAATAGAAGTGCCTGCATCGGTTCTGGTCGGGGAAGATTCTCCAATTGAGGTTGTTGAGGTTGAATATAATTTTTATTGCAGGATTATTGGCATAGAAGATTTGATAATAGACCGTTTGAATGCATGCAAATACTGGAAATCGGAGATAGACTGTGAGGCGGTAGAATTGCTTATTAAAAGATATGCAAAAGAATTAGACTGGGCCTATCTTGAAAAAAAGGCAGCCATGCCTGACAATAATACAAAGGCGGAGCTTTTCGAGTTAAAGAAAAAGGCAGAAAAATGAAAGTTAGAACAAAGAAATATGAGGATGTATCGCCGGTGGAGTTTCTTGTCCTAAGAGAGAAACTCGGCATCAAGAGGTATAGAAAAACAGCCAAAAGAGAGCCGGAGAAAAGAAAAATTCTCCTTGAACTTGGGTTGAAAAAGATAGAAGAAAAGGAGAAGGATGATTTTATATCTGTGGGGTATAAGAGAAGAAGACTTAAAGTTTAACTTCCAAGTCCCTGTGGTCTTGCCGGAAGGCTGTCTTCTCGTCATTTCTGCCCTTTTGTCATTCCCGCGAAAGTGGGAATCCAGAAACAAACTATAATACTCTCTGGATTCCGCATCAAGTGCGGAATGACAGATTTGGATTTACTTCCCCACAATTTTCAAAAACTTTCTCTATTGTATAATTAACTTAAAAAATTTTCTTTTGCCCACCTTGATAATGTATTCACCCTTTTGTAGCAGCCTGGTCTCAGTGTCGGTTACTGTAGCATCGTTTATCTTCACACCGCCCTGTTTGATAAGCCTTATGGCTTCACTGGTGCTCTTAGCAAGGCTTGTATCTTTCATTATCTGAGGAAGCCAATTAATTTTTGGCGGGATTTTAAGCGCTCCGCCGTATCCGCCTTCGCCAGGGCTAATTGTCGTACCCGGCAACCCGCCTCCTACCTGGGGAATAACTTTAACAGGGATCTCATCAGGAAGTCCCTTCTGCTTTCCAAATATATGCTCGAATTCTTCTTTTGCCTTTTGTGCAGCGTCCTTCCCCCAGTATCTTTCCACAATCTCCAGTGCAAGATTTTCTTTGGCGGTTTTAGGATGGATAGTGCCTTTTTCTATTCCTTTTTTAAGTGCGCTGAGTTCATCAATTGATATATGGCTCAGAAGTTCATAGTACCTGAGCATGAGGGTATCGTTTATTGACATTACCTTTCCGAATATATCCTTTGGCTGTTCTGTAATCCCAATGTAATTCCCGAGGCTCTTTGACATCTTGTTCACGCCGTCCAGTCCCTCAAGCAAAGGCATGAGAATAACAGCCTGCTCTTCTACTCCCATTTTCCTCTGCAAAGTTCTTCCCATAAGTATATTGAACTTCTGATCTGTGCCTCCAAGTTCAACATCTGCTTTGAGATGTACAGAGTCGTATCCCTGAAACAGCGGATAATAGAATTCAAGTATTGATATATCCTGCTGGTTTTCAAATCGCTTTTTGAAGTCTTCTCTTTCAAGCATCCGCGCAACTGTCTGCATGGAGCCAAGCCTTACAATGTCCATAGCATCCATCTTTGCAAGCCATTCACTGTTGAACATGACCTTTGTTTTTTTAGAATCCAATATCTTGAATATCTGATCTTTGTATGTCTCAGCGTTTTTTAATACCTCTTCCTTTGTCAGAGGTTTTCTCACCTCTGACCTGCCCGTAGGGTCTCCAATCATTCCTGTGAAATCACCGATAAGAAACAATATCTCATGCCCCAGTTCCTGAAACTGCCTCATCTTTTCAAGCAGCACCGTATGCCCGAGGTGAATATCAGGCGCAGTTGGGTCAAACCCTGCTTTTATCTTTAAAGGCGTGTTCTTTTTTACAGACTTCTCAAATTTGGCGAGGAGCTCTTTTTCGCTGATTACCTCAACAGCCCCTCTTTTGATTATCTCAAGTTGTTTCTCAGGCATAATCATGGGAATTATGATAACCCCTTAAGGTGATTGTAGTCAATTTTTACATCCTGCCCTCGTTATCCATATTGCCTCACATAAGAATCTATTCGAAATGATATACGTTGCCTCATGGA
>CAZHHV010000124.1:0-6263 GCA_964532335.1 uncultured Nitrospiraceae bacterium | reverse complement strand
TCAACTGTCGGCAGTCTTGGAGGCAATGCGCACCTGATAAGCCTTCATTACACAACAGGCACTGCTTATGTCCAGCCGACAATATTTCAGTCAGGAGGCACAAGCGGCACTGGTGTTAATGACATAGAGATAAAAGCATCCGTAAACCTTGGCATAGGCGTGCCGCCATTAGGAGAAAGTCTTGTGGCTCTGCCTTTGGCAGGCGATACTTATAAAGTCATCACTCAGGTCAGCGGCGGCTTGCCCGGCACGTCAATGGCTCCGAGTCTCCCCGCACGACGCGGATATGTGTTGTGGATAGTGAAGTGATAAAAAAAGCTGTCAGCAGTCAGCAATCAGCGGTCAGCAAAAGAATAGCGGTCAGCTATCAGTAAAAGCTGAAAACTGAAAGCTTAACTGGAGCTTATAGTGAAAGATTTCAGAGAACTGAAGGTTTGGCAAAAAAGTCATGGCTTGGCGTTGGCTGTTTATAAAGTTACAAAGGTGTTTCCCAAGGAGGAAGTTTATGGACTAACAAGCCAGATCAGACGTTCGTCTACTTCCATCCCTGCTAATATAGCAGAAGGATGCGGCAGGAATGGAGATGCTGAACTCGCACGTTTTCTCCAGATAAGTATGGGTTCGGCAAGTGAACTTGAATATCATTTGTTGTTTGCCAATGACTCGGGCTTGCTGAAAACTAAAGATTATAAGCAGCTTGCCGATGATGTAAGCGAAGTAAAACGGATACTGACAGTATTTATTCAGAAGCTGAGAGCTGAGGGCTGATAACTGAAGGCTTATTTATGAAAAATAGCGGCGTTACATTAATAGAGCTGATAATCGTTATTGCTATTATCGGGATAATTGCTTTATTTGCGACAATAGATACCGCATGGTTTCAGAGAGATGCGAGGGTGTCGGAGGCGCGGGACAGATTGCTGGCTGATATTGAGGAGGTAAAGCTTAAATCTCTTGCACAGGTTCCGCACGGGATAATTGTTGCCGGCGGCAATAGCACGGGCTATACTGTTGTACAACTAAGAGACTTTAGGTGCAGCATTACAACTACAACTGCGTGTCTTACAGATGCCGACTGTACTGGTGGCGCTGGAACTTGCACTGTGACAGGCAATTTTAAAAGAGATGTAGACGAGGAAACCTCTACACTTTCAACTGTGACGCTCCAGACAGGTATGAGGGTTCAATTAACTGGCACTAATGAACTATGGTTTGACCGCAAAGGCATACCAAGAACCAGCAACTGGGGCGCTGCAACAAACAGAACTTTCACGCTATGGTATGATGCGGATAACGATGGAACTTTTGATACAGGCGAGGAGCTAAATAAAACAATTAGTGTGGATCAGGACGGGAGAATTTTATATGAATAATAACACCCCGTTAGAGAAAACCACCGGTGAAGTGGAGTCAGGCTCTGCCGGGACAAGAGATGGAATGACAACAACAAGTTTGTCATGCTGGCTTGTCCAGCATCCTTCCGACTTGTTCGGAATCGTGAAGAAGGATTCCAGACAAGCTGGAATGACAGGAGTCGCTGGAATGACAGAGGGGGGCTTTACTCTGATAGAGCTTGTAATTGCAACGACAATTATTCTTATAGTCTCGCTCGGATTTTTCGGGTGGGCCAGCACAATCATCCAGACAAATCTTTCAATTGAAAGGAATAACACTGCCTATGCAATGCTGATGGATGTGGCTGAGAGGTTGCAGAGAATGTCTGACAACGCACTGATACAAAAAAGGTCCGGAAGCACAAGCAAATGCGTCGGATATGATGGCAGCGGTAATTTAAGAGGATGTAATACAGTAATAGGCACACCGCCTACGGCTATCTGTACGAGCGGTACCCCGCAAGTTCCTCTTTCATCTGATTCCACTGGTCTGACAATATTGACGAATCCGTGGAACGGCACAACGAATACGTTGTATCTCTACGATAAAAATAACTGTCAGGGCAAGACATGGGTTGACAGCACATGCGGAGGGGCAGGTTATATTGATATAACAACAGATACCACCTTAACAGGAAGGATTGACCATCCCAATGCGGCAGGCTCTGCATATGACAGCATAAATCCCATTAGGTCATACCGCAATACAACATATTATGCAGTATGGAGCATTGCTTATTTGCCGTGCAACACGTCCAGCACTGACAGAAGAAAGATATTTGTTACGGTTTACTGGATTGACCCTGAGCCGACAGATGCAGGCATTGTGGATGTCCAGACAAAGATAGCAGCGGGTACTTATACGATAAAGAGCGTTTCAATTGTTGTGGATAAGGCGATAGGAACGGAATCGTGAGAAATAAAGCGTTCAGCGTTCAGCGTTCAGCGTTCGGTGAAAAACAGAAACTATTCACTGACAAAAGAGGCGTTACGCTTGTTGAGTTGATGATTACGCTCGTTATTTTTTCAGTAGTAATCAGCATGATATATTCTGTTTTCAATGCCTTTATAAAACAGGCGACTTCGGAGAGAAAAGTTGCAAAAACAGAAATGGATGTGATAAATGTTGCATGGCCGCTGCTTAAAGAAATCCAGTCTGCAGGGTTCGGTGTGCCGTCATTCAGTTGTTCAGCTACTAATTATCAGTGTGCATGCGGAATTGCTGTCGCTGACCAGGATGGTGACGGTATAAACGACCTCATTATCCACAGCACAGCCTCAGGAGACAGCGAACATGCAGGCAAATGGAGCTATGTCGGAACCGGTTGTGCAGTAACAGGGCTGCCAACTGCTGCTCCAGACGATGCGGTGGTAATGAACAGCCTAAACAAGGCACGTATGGCACGCACTACTGTCGCTGCTGCCAACACTCTTGATGGCTGCTCAAGTGATTGGACAGGTAACATTGCATACTGGTATAAGGCAGAGGCAGGAGACAACATCGAGTGTTATGAGACAATATATTTTCTGCAGGCTTATGCTTCTCCAGGGGACAGACCTGCAATGTGCGAAGGAAACACACGAAGGGTGACACGAAGTTCAAGGGCAAGAGCCAATGACCCATCCCGTCAGACAATACTTGACTGCGTGTTCGGGGCAGATGCAGGCGGAGATACAGGTTTTAATTATAGGTTCGGCTGTATCAACTCAAGCGGGGCTTTAACATGGCAGGCAGGCACAAACTGCGGAACTGCAAAATTAAGGCTGATAAAAGTCGGGATAGTTATACAGAGCAGTCCAAGAAGGGACATCCAGAGTCCCGCAACAATAACGCTCTTTGAAGATTTAGATTCTTTATTACGGGTTACGATAGATTTAACACCTGAACAAAGGAATTATAAGTGGAGAAAATTAGAGCAGACAATAACTCTAAAGAATCTGGAATAGCCTTAGTCACAGCATTGGTTATAACCGTTGTTGTCCTGATGCTGATTTCAAGCCTGACCTATCTTTTTACAAAAGGCTTCCAGACAAACATAATAAACAGGAAATTCAGCACTGTTTATGAAGCTGCAAACGGAGGCGTTGAATATACAACCGGAGTTGTAAACGCCAGTCTCCAAAATCAGGCGCTTCCAGGTGACCTTGGAAACTATGATGTAACTTCTGCTACCTTGCTTGATATTTTTAAATGTACGGATAGGGCAACAACTGCTACGATAACGGCAAATACAGCAGATGGAAATTATCAAATAAAAAGCTACATCAAATGCCTTGCAATTAAAGGCATTCCTGGTGTGGGAGGTGCTTTGAAGTTTCCTCCACCCCCGTCTTCCGGAGGAGTTGCTGCATCGGGTCAAAATTATTACTTTTACTCTATAATAACCGAGGCAAAGGAAACAAGCGGCACAGAAAAGAACATCGGCAGGACAGAGGCGGTTTACAGAGCTATACCGTAGAAAGAATCGGTGAATGGGTCGAAAGGTGAAAAGTGCAATTTGTCATTCCCGCTTGTCGGGAATCCTTCAGAAAGATTCTGGACAAGCCAGAATGACAATTAATTGAAAGGTATTTTTATGATGAAGAAGATTTTTTTAATGTTTTTTATAGCGTTGCTGATTGCAGGCTGTAAGGGCAAAGAGTCGCCAAAGCCTGTTGTTACACCGCCGCCACAGCAGGAAGTTAAGGCTGTAACTCCGGAGGCTGATAAAAAAACTCCTCCCTCCACTCAAATAAGTCCTAACCAGCCGCCGCGCGTTGATTATATTGATGTTATTCCGCTTTATCCAAAGATTGGGGACACTATCAAAATAACTGCAAAGGCAACAGACCCTGACGGAGATGAAATCAAGCTTATATACCAGTGGTTTAAAAATGAAGAGCCTCTCTCTGAGACATCTGATTCGCTTGTTTTAACAAAAGAGAATTTCAAAAGAGGCGATAATATCTCCCTGAATGTAATCCCTGATGACGGAAAGGTGAAAGGGAGCAGCGGACTAATGAAGGTTACAATAGGCAATTCTTTCCCTGAAATAACTTCTTCTCCGAGCGAAAATAAATTCGACAACAGAAAGTTCACGTATCAGGTTAAAGCAACTGATGCGGAAAATGATGCTCTTGCCTATTCTCTGAAAACTGCTCCTGCAGGCATGACTATCGGGCAGTCAACAGGCTTAATTCAGTGGATGGTCCCGCAGGATTTTAAAGGGAAGGCAGAAGTTGCTGTTGTTGTATCAGATAATCACGGCGGAGAGGCGCTTCAGAGTTTTGTATTTGAACTGACTACAACAAGATAAAATAGACTGCTATCCTTAACGCCCTCCGGCTTCTTTTAATAAGAGTTCTTCTTCTCTGTCAGCGCTTTTGATTTCTTCATTGACTTTTTTGATCTTATCTTCAAGTTCCGATATCTGTTTCTCAAGTTCCCTCTTCTCACGGATTGCTAACACCCGCCCTTTTTTCCTAATCTCTTCCTCAAGTTTCTTCTTGTCGGCTATAAGTTTTTCTCCCTCGGCCCTGAGTTGAGCCTTCTTTCCGGCGATCTCTCTCAGCTTGCTGTCAGTCTCCTGTTTCTGAGGCTGTGCGCTTTTTTCTGCTGACGGTTTTTCAGGAGTATCTTTAGTTGTCTCAACAGGCGAGCTTTCTTCTGCCCGTTTTAGGGCTTTAGTTTTTTTGATGTCTTTTATGATGCTCTTGTCAATCTCTATCTCTCCGCCTTCCCTGTAGAACTTTATCTTGCCGTTTAAATCTTTATAGTCATCCACAACAAACTCCCTGCCGTTTTTGAGGATGATTTTATAATCAGCAAATGAAGGGACAGATATAATTACCAGCGTGAAAAATAAAATAAGGGATATAATTTTTTTCATTTCTTTGCCCCCTTCTTTTTTGCCCCGTTTAGAGATTTATCTCTAACGGGGATAAGCTCAATAAATTTATCCGCAGGCAGAGACCCTGTGAGTACAGAGCCATCAGGCATGATTGATGTCGGTGTGCCTGAAATGCCGAGGCTTGCCGCAAGTTTTATGTTCTTGTCAATTACATCAGTCTCACATGACGGTTTTGGAATGGATTTTTTCTCAAAATTATCCTCAAGAAGTTTCAGTGATTTTTCGCATATTATGCTTTTAGATTTCCAGTATGCATCAGGGTGGAGTTTTGTCAGAGGGAACAGTTTGATATAAAAGGCGATATCCTTTCTCTTTTCAACAACATTTTTGATCTCTTCGTGAAGCTTGCCGCAGAACTGGCAATCAGGGTCTGTAAATACAATCACCTTATTTGCCGCCTTTTTATCTCCTAAAATTAAAGCGTCTTTAAGCGGGATGAGTGAGCGGTTAATCCGCCTTTCTTTGTTAAGGGCATCGAGCCGTTCTTTAGTTTTGTCAATTGCCGCATTCACTTCAATGATGCTGCCGCTTATCAAATACTTCTTTGAAAAATCTACGTAAAACAGCCCGCGCTGGCCTTTATTGTCTATGGAAACTTCCCACAGCCCTCTTGCGGGGCTCATCTGCATCTTTAATATCTTTGCGTCAGGCGCATTGATCTTTGTGAGGATATTGCGGACTTCATCCGTGCTGATGGTGTGGCATTTTGTGCAGTCCGTATCGCATGAGCCTGAGGCGTACACATGGCTGATAGCTGATAGCTGATAGCTGACAACTAAGATGAGCATCAATAAAATACGCATAGATAATTATAATACATTTAGCCAAGAAAATGCAGTTGATTAAGGAGGCTGTGTCTGTCTTTCGGCAATATTAAACTACCATTGTAAAAGTATAAATGTTCGTGCAATATATTCGGTTCTTTCCATCTGTTATGCGGGGCTATCCGCTCCATTTCATTGCGACTTCAGCCCCTATT
>CAZHHV010000123.1:0-6359 GCA_964532335.1 uncultured Nitrospiraceae bacterium | reverse complement strand
CCTTCGATTTTCGTTTCAATTGCCATGTGTGTCACCTCAGCGTATTGGCGCCCTATTTTTATCCCGAGCAGCTCGGGACTATTCAGTATAGAGGGTTTAGTAAATAATGACAATCAGATGTACTGAACCAGTACAGGGCATTGCTTTTTTACCTTACGACGTGTTAACCTACAAACAGGATTTTAGAAGTTTTTGCAGTTTATGAGGCCACAAAGACTTTTTAACTTTGCGGCCTTTTTTATTTGTTGAGACCTTCTGAGATTTGAGTTTAAAAAAAGGAGGTAAAAGAAATGGCTAATGGAACAGTAAAGTGGTTCAATGATTCAAAGGGTTTTGGCTTTATCACAAGCGAAGACGGCAGTGATGTATTTGTCCACCACACTTCAATCCAGGGCAACGGCTTTAAGAGCCTTGCCGAGGGTGACTCAGTCAGCTTTGATACCGAAAAGGGACCGAAAGGCCCCAAGGCGATTAATGTAGCAAAGCTGTAATTGACAAGCAAAATCCCCCTTGCTTTTGCAGGGGGGATTTTATTTTACGGGGGGACCATGGCAAACAGACAACATCACAAACAAAATCATGTCTTAAAGATGGAATTAAAAAAGCAGGTCAATATTGCCGCCGGTTTAATTTCGGACCGATTCCCTACAGTTTCCGGCATCGTAATTCATATAAAATATTACCGCAAAGCAGCAATTCCTCTTCTTATGGTGCGCACTGTTAATATTTTCCCTACCTCGTATGCCTATTTTAAAATGGACTGTATGATAAAGGGCTGTGACGGAGGCGGGTTTGACCTCACTTCCGTGGTTACCAATATGGTTAAAGCTCATAAGAAGATGAAGAGCGGGTCTCTCAATTGCAGCGGGACCTCCGATGCCGTTGAAAGTGACCATGCGCGTATTGAGTATGAAACCGTGATACAGTATAAAAGAGTCTCGGCTGTTAAGTCTTAATTCATCTCGTTTAAACCACTTGTGAAATAAGTGTTTAGCGAAGCCTCAAAACTGTCCCCTGTCCAGCGTCCGGTACTGAATCGCCTCTGAGACGTGGTGGGATTGTATTTCTGCTGATGAATCAAGATCAGCGATTGTTCTGGATAATTTGAGCGTTCTCGTATATGCCCTTGCCGAAAGCCCGAGCTTCTGCATCGCATTGTCAAGTAAAGACTGGGCATCGGGTTTAAGCTTGCAGTGTTTCTTGATATGCCTTGTTTTCATCTGGCCGTTTGAATAGACCTTATCGCTTTTAAATCTTTCCAGCTGGGCATCCCTTGCTTTTATAACCCGCTCTCTTATCGATGCTGATTTTTCCCCTGAATATTCTGTTGAGAGTTCTTTGTACGGCACAGCAGGCACTTCGATATGAATATCAACCCTGTCAAGCAGAGGGCCTGATACCCTGTGCCTGTACCTGTGTGTCTGTCCGGGCGTGCATGTGCATTGATGCCTTGAATCTCCAAGATAACCGCAGGGGCACGGGTTCATTGCGGCAACGAGCATGAAATTCGCAGGATAGGTTATTGATGCAACTGCCCTTGAGACTGTAACTTCCCCGTTTTCCAGAGGCTGTCTTAAGACCTCAAGGACATTCCTTTTGAATTCAGGAAGTTCATCCAAAAATAAAACGCCGTTATGCGCAAGGCTGACCTCGCCTGGTTTTGGGATAGTGCCGCCCCCGATCAGCGCAACATCGGATATGGTGTGATGCGGCGACCTAAAAGTTCTCGTTGCAAGCAAAGACTGTCCTGTTTTCAGCAAGCCTGCAACGCTGTGGATCTTTGTTGCCTCCAATGCCTCGTCAAATGTCATCTTTGGAAGTATCGTGGGAAGCCTTTTTGAAAGCATTGTTTTTCCTGAACCCGGAGGCCCTATCATTAAAACATTGTGACCTCCTGCCGCTGCGACCTCCAGCGCCCTCTTTGCATGTTCCTGTCCCTTGACTTCAGAAAAGTCATCTTCATAAAGAGAATATTCTTCAAATGCTTTATCAAGGTCAACGGTGAATATTTTTCCAGAGGAGCCGTTTTTCAGAAAATCTATCACTTCAGGAAGGCTCTTCATCCCGAATACAGATACGCCTTTCACAACCGCCGCCTCTGATGCATTCTCCTCAGGAAGTATCACTCCTTTCAGCCCAAGGCTTTTTGCCGTGATAGCCATTGAGAGAGCGCCGCGCACAGGCTTTATCTTTCCGTCAAGCGATAGTTCACCTGTAAAGAGATAGCCCTGTGTTGAATTCATCTCAATGACGCCCTCTGCCGTGATTATCCCTATTGCAATCGGAAGGTCAAAAGATGAGCCTTCTTTTTTCAAATCAGCAGGCGCAAGGTTAACGGTTATCTGCTTTAACGGGAAATTAAACCCGATGTTTTTAAGAGACGCCCTTACTCTGTCCCTGCTCTCTTTTACGGCAGCGTCAGGCAACCCGACCATATTGAAATGCGGCAGCCCTCTTGATGCAATGTCAACCTCAACATCAACCGGATGCGCATCAATCCCGACAACGCTTGCGCTCAGTATCTTGGAAAGCATTGTAGATTATATTTTCAAAGGCAGGGGAAAAGCAAGGAAGGAACGGAACCCAAATCCCGATTTAGAAATTGTCATTGCGAGTGAAACGAAGCAATCTCAAGTTTTTGCAGAAAGATTGCTACGAACCCTTCGGTCTACGACTCGTAGAGGTTCTCGCAATGACAGCAAAGACACTCCGTTAGCAAGTCTAAATCGGGATTTGGGCGGAAGAAGCAGCTATGCTGACTCTGCCTGTTTTTCGTATAGAAGGATGGGTTTTTCCCTTTTGGTTATCGTGTCTTCATTTATAAGACAGTCTGTTATGTCTTTTTGTGACGGTATCTCATACATCACGTCAAGCATTATCTCTTCAAGGATTGCCCTTAAGCCGCGCGCTCCCGTCTTTCTCTCCGTCGCCTTTTTTGCTATTGCCCTTAGGGCCGTGTCTGTGAACCGCAGCCGCACATTATCAAAAGAGAGCAGTTTCTGATACTGTTTTATCAAGGCATTTTTAGGCTCTGTGAGTATCTTTACGAGCGCTGCCTCATCAAGTTCATCAAGTGTTGCAACAACAGGAAGCCTTCCAACAAATTCAGGTATCATGCCGTATTTTATCAGGTCTTCAGGCTCTGCAATGCTTAAGACATCACCGATTTTTCTTTCTGATGCTTTTAGAACTTTAGCGCCAAAGCCTACGGTCTTTTTGCCAGTCCGCTGTTTGATTACATCCTCCAGTCCGATAAATGCTCCGCCGCAGATAAAGAGTATGTTCGAGGTGTTAACCTGTATAAACTCCTGCTGAGGATGTTTTCTTCCGCCCTGCGGTGGGATGTTTGCTGTTGTGCCCTCAATTATTTTAAGCAGGGCCTGCTGCACTCCTTCACCTGAGACATCTCTTGTTATTGAGGGGTTTTCGGATTTTCTGCTTATCTTGTCTATCTCGTCAATATAGACTATTCCTCTCTGCGCCCTTTCAACGTCATAGTTTGCCGCCTGAAGGAGTTTGAGTATTATATTTTCAACATCCTCTCCTACATATCCTGCCTCTGTGAGTGTTGTTGCATCTGCCATTGTAAACGGCACATCAAGAAACCTTGCGAGTGTCTGAGCAAACAATGTCTTTCCGGTCCCTGTGGGGCCTATCAGTAGTATGTTGCTTTTTTGCAGTTCAATGTCTGTTTTTGTCCCGGCTTTGACGGGATAAATCCTCTTGTAGTGATTGTGCACTGCAACTGAAAGTATCTTTTTTGCCTTTTCCTGTCCGATAACATAGTCATCAAGGAACTGATAGATTTCTTTTGGCGCAGGCAGTTTTTTAAGCGCGGCTGTCTCTGCTGTTGGAAAAAGCTCGTCAGCCATTATCTCATTGCAGAGTTCCACACATTCATTGCATATGTAAACGGTAGGGCCTGCAATAAGTTTTTTTACCTCATCCTGTCCCTTGCCGCAGAATGAACATTTCAGGATATTTTCATCTTTCTTAGACATTAAACCTCCAAAATTCAGTGTCAGTAAATTAGTATCCAGTGTCAGTAGTTAGTGTCAGTAAGATTTGTCACTGACACAGACACTAAAAACTGAAACTGTAAGAGACTGACACTAATCACTTGCTTTTTATTGTATGTATAACCTCATCAACAAGTCCGTATTCTTTTGCCTCGGCTCCTGACATGAAGAAGTCCCTGTCTGTGTCAGTCTGTATTTTTTCCAGAGGCTGTCCTGTATGAGCGGTGAGTATCCTGTTAAGGGTGTCTTTCATCTTTAAGATTTCCCTTGCATGTATTTCCACATCTGTTGCCTGTCCGTGAAATCCTCCCATGGGCTGATGAAGCATTATCCTTGAATGAGGAAGCGCAAACCTCTTGCCTTTGGCGCCTGCTGTAAGCAGAAGCGCACCCATGCTTGCCGCCTGTCCGATACAGTAAGTCGCAATATCAGGTTTCACATACTGCATTGTATCGTAGATTGCAAGGCCTGAGGATACAATGCCGCCCGGAGAATTAACATAGACGTGAATATCCTTATCCGGGTCATCAGACTGAAGAAAGAGAAGCTGTGCTATTACTGTATTTGCAACGCTGTCATCAATCGCCGTTCCAAGGAAGATAATCCTGTCCTTAAGAAGCCTTGAGTAGATATCGTAAGCCCGCTCTGTTCTTCCTGTCTGCTCAATTACAAATGGGATTATGCTCACATTATTCTCCTTTCTCTACAACTGCCCTTAAAAGCAGGAGGTCTAAGACTTTTTGTTCATGTATGTTATTTCTGAGCCCTTCCAGCGAACCGTCTCTCTGGGCATATATCTTTATAAGTGATTCAGGCGTCATGGAAAGTTGCTGTGAAAGTTCAAGTATCTTTTCTTTAAGTTCCTCGTCTGTTACGGTTACCCCTTCCTTTTCTCCGATAACAGAGAGAAGAATCATTGCCCTTACGTTTTTTGCGGCAGCGGGCTTTAATTCGTCTCGGAGAGCAGCCTCATCCTTATCGGATTTCTTTAATGTCTTTGCCTCGTGAACCATTGCTGTTAGCTCCCTTTCAAGCATTGATTCAGGTATATCAAAATTATGCGAACTCGTTAGAGATTCAAGTATCGCATCCTTCTGTATTTTTTGTGTCTGTTCTTTTTTTGCCTTTTCAATCTCTTCCTTCGCGCCTGCCTTCAGCGCATCGAGGTTTTCAAACCCGAGGTCTTTTGCGAGCTCGGCATCTATTGCAGGAAGGATTTTTTTCTTTACGGCCTTGACTGTATTTTTTATCAGGACTTTTTTCCCTGCAATGGCCTTTGCGTGGAAATCCTGAGGGAATTGCGCCTCAACCTCAGCGACGTCGCCCGCCTTTTTGCCTGTGAGGCTCTCTGAGATTTCCTTTGGCAGGCCTGTGAAGCCTACCATAAAAACCTGATCTTTTGCAGTGGTTGTCTGGCCGTCGTATTTCATTTCATAGTCAATGGTTAATAGATCTCCGGCCTCTATCGCTTTGTCTGCAATCTCATAGGTGGCCTTGCCTTCCTGAAGCCTTTTTAATGAGTTCTCAACCTCTTCATCAGAGACTGTCACGGGAATATCTTTTGTTTTGATGCCTTCGTATTTCAGGTTTTCAATCTTCGGACGTATCTCAAGGGTGAAAGACAGCGAAAGCGGATTATTGCGCTCGAAGTTCACTCCTCCCTCAATCTCAGGCCTTGCAACAGGCACGATAGCAGCTTCTTTTATTGCCCTGTCATAAAACTCAGGGATGACTTCGTCCAAAGCCTCTGCCTCAGCGCTCTTTCCATAGTGTTTTTCAATAATGTTCATAGGTGTTTTCCCCGGCCTGAACCCGGGTGTCTTTGCTTTCTGGCGGGCTTTTTCAAGAGAGTTTTTAATCTTTGTTTCAATAGCCTCAGACGGTATTTCTATCTTCAGGCGTTTCTTCGTTGTGCTGAGATCTTCTACTGCTTTAAGCAAAATATCCTCCTTAGGTAAATCATGTGATTCATTTAATATAAAATAATATGGAAACTTAGTCAATTTGATGGGGGTTGCACATTCCGTGGCAGAAGTTAGATGGAGGATAAAAATATGAAAATAACCGGGAGCTTTCTGGTAAAATAGCAGCATGATAACAAACCCTGAAATAGTAAAGAAATTTGAAGACAATTTCATAAAAAAGGAAAGGCTCTCATACCAGCAGTCGCTTGATATTGTTGAGTCCTTGTGGGCTGAAGGCGTGGCGCTCGGTGTCTTGCCTCCGAAGGAACACTCCATCGGTATTGATATTGACCTAAGAATAGCAAGCATCCTTAACTCATGTTCAGAGAAATCCTGTCAAAAATAGGCCTATGCCTTCATAATCACGCCCTGCCGT
>CAZHHV010000122.1:0-6581 GCA_964532335.1 uncultured Nitrospiraceae bacterium | reverse complement strand
TTTGTCATTTCAGCAACAGGCCTCTTTGTAGCCGGCGCTCTTTTTTGTTTTTTCATGGTGCTGCCGTTTGCAATGGGGTTTCTTTTAACCTACAAGTTAGGCGATGTTCTGATGCCTATGCTGTCGGTGGGGTTGTATGTGGATTTCTGCCTTAAGTTTATACTCGCATTCGGAGCTGTTTTTGAACTGCCTATTGTTATCATCTTTCTTACACGCATGGGAATTGTAACTACGAAGACACTCGCAAAAAACAGGAAATATGCCGTATTGGCCGCCTTTATCTTAGCCGCCGTACTTACTCCGCCGCCTGATGTATTTAATCAGACCCTGATGGCTATCCCCATCATAATCCTTTATGAGGTAGGTATTCTCGTGTCAAGGATGTTTGTGAGGGGAAAAACAGCAGATGCCAGTTAGCAGCATAAGAGGGAAAAGCCTTAAGGCTATGGCATATGACATAGCTGACGGCTATGTGACGGTTAATCCGCTGTTTCTCAAGCCGCTTGATATAGATTCCCTCACAGGACTGTATCACGAAATAATGCAAGTGCAGATAGCTATCAGGGGAGAGAAGGTTGATCTCAGTGATCAGCCGTCTCTTAGGACAAGGAATGTGCGGCTGCAAAGGCTGTATTCCTCATTGATGATAATCAAGAACTTTGCGAGAGAACGAAGGATAGTGATGGTGTAGCATGGAATTGCTTGATGACATAAGGGCGGCAAAGGAGATAGTTCAGGCGCTTCTTAAGTCCAAGAAGACATTCAGAATGTATCCCGATACCAATCCAATGTATGCCAAGACCATTGAGGATACCCATGCGAAATTCAGAAATTTTTTTGATTACAGAGACGAACTGACATTCAAGATAAAGCAGAATGAGCTCTTCTGCGATTCCGAGCAGATATATCACAACCCCCAGAAAGAAGACAATATCGCGCTTTTTTTCTTTAAGGACGGTTTGAGAGAGATAACCTTCAAGAAGGGATTTTCCGTGAAGGAACTCGAGGATTTCCTGAAGATTCTTACGGTTGATTATGACAGGGAAGTTCTTGACGATGATGTCGTGACGCTTCTGTGGGAGAGGGATTTCCAGAACGTAAAGTATGTTGTTGACGAGGCATTCCTTACAGAAGATGAAGATTATGAGAGTGAGGCAGTAAGGGAGATAAAAGATAAGACAGCAGATGCAGATGAACTGACAAAGGCATACGAGGATTCATTTACAGAAGAAGGCGTTAAAGATGCAGTGATAGTCCCTCTGACGGATAAGGACCTTCATACTATTGTGAAAGAGATAGACAAGGATGCTCATGACAAAACAGGCAAGCTTATCACAATTATTTTCGAAATGCTTTATCAGGCTGAGAATAAAAGCGAATACGAAGATGTGGCGCACTTCCTGAACAGCATTATAGAGTTTTCAATAACACATGGCGAGCTGGAGACAGTGCTGCATATTCTCAGGAAGGCAAGAGAGGTTATCGGTATTCCATTCCTTGCCGATGACGCCAAGAAAAATCTGAATATGGTTTTTTCTTTTCTGGGATTTGACGCCACAATAAAACTGCTCGGCGAATTGCTTGACAGCGGAGTTGATATAGATGAAAAGTTATGGGAAGAATATGTGATGTTTCTTGATAAAAATGCGATTCAGCCGTTCATAACAATACTTGGAGATCTCAAGAGTATTCCCGCAAGAAAGAATGTCATTAATGCCTTAATATCTTTAGGAAGAAAAGACATACAGAGCCTGGCGAAGGGACTTTACGATTCGAGGTGGTATGTTGTCAGGAATATTATCTATATACTTGGAAAGATAGGCGACAAGGTTGCTGTGGATTATCTCCTTAAGACAGTAAATCACAGCGATATAAGGGTCAGAAAGGAAGGGATAAAGGCTTTGGGGGAACTCGGCGCCCCGGGAGTGTTTCCGGCGTTAAGGGAGTGCTTTAATGACCCCGAGGTTCAGATAAGGACTGCTGCGGCAAGGGCTCTTGGCAATATCCGTTCAACAACCGCTAAAAACATAATACGCCAGAGGATGACAAATGCGGCTTTCGTAAAGACTGAGTTCAGCGAGAAAAAAGAATTTTATGAGGTTCTTTCCCGGTGGAAAGATAATGATGTAGTGGAGTTTTTGATGAAAACCTTGAAGAAAAAATCTTTTTTTAAACGGGCATTGAATGATGAAAACAGGGCCTGCGCGGCATACTGCCTGGGATTGATGGGAAATAAAGATGCGCTGCCATTGCTGCATAAGGCAAAGGAGTCAAAAAATAAGCTCCTGAGAGAATACGTCTATTCTGCAATTAAAAGGATAGAATATGGCCAATAAGGAAAGCAGTGAAGAGATATTTAAAAAGGCCAAAGACATAGTAAACCAGCTTGCGGTTATTATAAGGACTGCTGCTATCCATGACCCGGGTAATATTGCTGTGACTACAGCAATAGATAAGTTTATTGCGATTACAAACCCCTTAATTTTATCTGAAAGAGAATTGGCGCTTGAACTCGGCGGAGAGTTTTTCTACCTGAATGAAGCAAGGATAAGATACCCTCTGGAATATCTTCCTAATTTTGATTTTCTTGTAAGAGAATTTAGAAAGAGAGGATTGGGCAGCATTGTATTCAAAGACATCTTAAAATCTGAAGAGATGCAGAGCTTTTTAAGGGCATTCATAGCTTCAGCTTCCTCCATGGAGCCTTTTGAGACGCTTGCAGAAGAGATTGCGCATGTCGGCAGTTTAGGAGTTGGCAGGCTGAGGAAGATACGAGATGAGGAAAAAACCGAGGGCAGTTCTGATGTCCGGAAAATGATAAAGAAATCATATTTTAACGCGGTTTCGTATACCAGAGGTGTTGTAAACAAGATCAAGTCAGGTGAAAAGATAAACATAAAAAAGGCGAAGAGAGTAGTAGAGTCTATGGTAGATTTGATACTTGAAGAAGAGCAGCTTCTTCTTGGCATGACTGCAATTAAGGATTATGATGAGTATACGTATCACCATTCTGTTAATGTAAGCATACTCTCTGTAGCGCTTGCGCAGAGACTCGGTCTGAGCAAGAGGGCTCTAACAGAACTTGGCCTTGTTGCGCTGTTTCATGATATAGGCAAGATAGAAATACCAAGTGAGGTGTTGAATAAACCGACCAGTTTTACCGATGATGAATGGCACATGATTAAAAAACACCCATTCTGGGGTGTCAGGGCTATACTGAAAATGAGGGGTATTGATGCTACAGCAGTAAGGACAGCTATTGTTGCGTTTGAACATCATATGTATCATGATCTTTCAGGGTATCCTAAAACAAAAGAACCGATGGAATTGGATTTCTATTCAAAGATTATAAGCCTCGCTGACCAGTATGATGGCATGACATCAGCAAGGGTTTATTCAAGAGTTCCGATGCCTCCTGACAGGGCGCTGAGCATTATGATGGAGAGGGCAGGGACGCAGCTTGATCCGATTCTCTTTAAATTTTTCATTAATATGATAGGTGTATTTCCTGTAGGGACTCTCGTTATGCTTGATACAAGAGAACTCGGACTCGTCTATCAGGGCGACACCATCTTTTTGGACAGGCCGAAGGTTCTGGTTATCATCAACAGCAAAGGAGAAAGGGCAGATAGATATTTTGTTGATCTCACAGAAAAAGCCCCTGATGGAAAATTCCTGAGAACTATCGTTAAGACAATGGACCCTAATAAATACAGGATTAATCTCGCCGAATATTTGCTCTGAAAGAGAAGGGAGGTTATTTTATGAAGATAAGAAAGGTAACAAAGAAATCTGCCGCGACATGCAAATGTAAGGGTTCATACTAAATGGGAGGCTCTATGTCAGGCACAAAAGGCATTGAAGTTTTGATGGCAGAGAACAGGACATTTCCGCCGTCAAAAGAGTTCAGCAAAAAAGCGCATATAAAGAGCATGGAAGAATATGAAAAGCTCTATAAGCGGTCAGTGGAAGACCCTGACGGGTTCTGGGCTGAGATGGCTGAAAAGAATCTCTCGTGGTACAAAAAATGGGATAAAGTTCTTGAATATAATTTTGAAAAACCTGAGATAAAGTGGTTCCATGGCGGCAGCCTGAACGCATCGTATAACTGCCTTGACAGATTTGTAAATACCCCGACCAGAAACAAGGCGGCAATAATATGGGAAGCGGATGACGGAAGCTATAAAACATACACATATCAGCAGCTTTATTACGAGGTGAACAGGTTTGCAAATGTCCTGAAAAAACACGGAGTGAAGAAAGGCGACAGGGTTACCATCTATCTTCCGATGATTCCGGAACTTGCGATTTCCATGCTTGCGTGCGCGAGAATCGGGGCAATTCACAGCATTGTTTTCGGCGGATTCAGCGCTCAGGCTTTAAGGGACAGGATTCAGGACTGCAAATCAAAAATTGTTATTACATCGGACAAGGGCGCGAGGGGCGGAAGATTCGTTCCTCTGAAGGCAAACGCTGATGAGGCGCTGCATGAATGCCCTACTGTTGAAAAGATGATAGTGGTGAGAAGGACAGACGGCAATGTTGATATGGAGCCTAAAAGAGACCTCTGGTGGCATGATGAAATTAATGCTGCGGATATTGCCAAGTATTGCGAGCCTGAGAAAATGGATGCGGAAGACCCGCTTTTTATCCTTTATACATCCGGCTCAACAGGAAAACCCAAAGGTGTTCTTCATACAACAGCCGGATACATGCTTTTCACAAACCTGACTTTCAGGTGGATATTTGATTATCATGACGAAGATATTCACTTTTGCACAGCGGACATAGGATGGGTCACAGGGCACAGCTATATTGTCTATGGGCCGTTGAGCAACGGCGCCACGAGCCTTATGTTTGAAGGGATTCCGACATATCCGAATCCCGGCAGGTTCTGGGATATAGTTGACAAACATAAGGTCAATATCTTTTACACGGCGCCGACTGCGATAAGAGCCTTGATGAGAGAAGGCGAGAAATGGGTGAAGGATCATGACCTTTCATCTTTGAGGCTTCTCGGCACAGTAGGAGAGCCGATAAATCCTGAAGCCTGGATGTGGTATTACACCAATATAGGGAAGGAAAAACTTCCTATTGTTGATACATGGTGGCAGACAGAGACAGGCGGCATTCTCATAACGCCTCTGCCGGGAGCAATGACATTAAAGCCCGGCTCTGCAAACAGGCCGTTTCCAGGTGTTGTTCCGAAAGTTTTAAAAGAGGACGGCTCGCCGGCAGGAGTGAATGAGGGCGGTTACCTTGTAATTGAAAAGCCATGGCCCGGAATGATAAGAGGCACTTACGGAGACTCTGAAAACAAAAGGGTTAAAGAGATATACTTTTCCCGCTTCAAAGGAAAGTATTTAACCGGAGACGGCGCGAGGGTTGACGAGGCTGGAGATTACTGGCTGATGGGAAGAATAGATGATGTCATAAATATCTCAGGCCACAGGCTTGGAACCGCAGAGGTTGAGTCGGCACTCGTAAGCCACGAGGCGGTTGCAGAAGCTGCGGTTGTCGGTTTTCCCCATGAGATAAAGGGAGAGGGCATATATGCTTATGTTACATTAAAAGACGGCAAACAGCCTTCGGATGAGCTTAAGAAAATACTCGTCGGACACGTAAGGACAGTCATTGGGCCGATTGCAACTCCTGATAAATTACAATTTGCTCCTGGCCTGCCCAAGACAAGAAGCGGCAAGATAATGAGAAGAATACTCAGAAAAATCGCGCATGGCCAGATAGAAGACCTTGGCGATACTTCAACCCTTGCAGACCCTTCTGTTGTTGACAATCTGATAAAAGGAAGGCTTTAGAATAATTGCAGAGGGGCATTGCAATGCCCCTCTGCAATTCAATATAGCATGGACAAATTCTTTTTAGATAAAGATGAAGCTGTTCTTGTCATTGTTGATATTCAGGAGAAGCTTGCAGCTGTAATGGAAAAAAGGCAGAAGGTCATTGACAACTGCCTGCACCTCATTGAAGCGGCAAAACTCCTTCATATCCCCATAATACTTACAGAACAATATCCGAAAGGGATAGGGCATACGGTTAAAGAGATAAGAGAGGCTTTGCCGTTTTACGAACCTATCGAGAAGATAACTTTCAGCTGCTGCAAGGGGACTTCTTTTTTAGATTCACTGGCTTCCACAGGCAGAAAAAAAGTCATTCTTGCGGGGATGGAGACGCATGTATGCGTGCTTCAGACATGCACAGGCATTTTAAAGGAAGGTTATACAGTGCATACCGTCATGGATGCCGTGTGTTCAAGAGCAGAAGATAACTTTGCGGCAGGCATTGAGTTCATGAGGGACGCAGGCGCAGTGATAACATGTGCAGAAACTGCATTATTCCAGCTGCTTGAAAAGGCAGGCACAGAAGAATTTAAAATAATATCAAAACGAATCAAGTTATGAGGGAGGGGTGATAATGCCCTCCCTTTTTTATCTTTATTATTCAGGAGATGTGGAAAATATAGTTGCGTTTTTGAATACGCTTTAAAGCTTAATCGTTACACTCACCATGGCTGTGTCAACTCTTTTCTGTAAAATCTCACCAGGGCTTTATTCTCAACGGTT
>CAZHHV010000121.1:0-6633 GCA_964532335.1 uncultured Nitrospiraceae bacterium | reverse complement strand
ATGATATTTTCCGCTCCATATATCCTCACATTCAATATTGCTTTTTCTACTCCAGTCAGTTCACCCTTTGGCCTTTCTGCAGCCTTTGCCTTAAGAAGCCAGCTTTTCCATTCTAATCTCTCCCTATACCTTGCCCTGTTTACCCTTATATCGCCGGTAATATTCTGAGCATCAAGAGTCCCTTTATAGAGAACATTGCCGTAAAAATTAACAGAGAAATCTTTGGATACTGAAGTTGTGATATTGTTCAGCTTTGTATCGAGATAAAACCTCTTAAGATTAAACCCGCTGATATAGACAACTCCCGCCGCATCTATATCGCCGCCTCCAAGCTTGCCTGAGAGTTTACGTATAGCAATCTTGTTCCCTTCAAAATAAAATAAACCGTTTATTGAACTGATTCGCTGGTGTATATCCTTTAATCCGAAGAGCCCGTTGGCCACATTGAGATTGCCGTTTATCTGAGGGTTGTCCCATTTACCTCCTACAGTCAGGGCAAAATCAGCATCGCCCCTCAGAACGCCAATCTTATTTGAAAATCCCTTCAGAGCAGAAAGCGCTGAACTCCCTTCAAGGGATATATTGTACTCTCTGCCTATTTCCATGCTGCCCCGCATGCGGAAAGAGGCATTTCCGCTCCGCATCGTAAATGCGGAAAAAGACATTTTTCTATTATCAAATATGAATTTTATATCCGAATCATTGGAAAAGCTGTGTCCATAAAGCGCCGCATTAACCTGATTTAAAACTGCAGAAGCTGAAAAGGTTTTTCTGGTTCCTGACATAACCGCATTTCCCTTCATATTGACTACAAGGTCCTCAGGAACATCCTTCAGCAAAGGTGACAGAAGAAAGTCATATCTGCCTGATGTCATAGTAAGCTCTGCGCTCCACGGCAGTAAATCACTCAGATAGCCCTTTCCTTTCATAATCACCTTCTCATTAAAAAGCACTGCGCTGAACAGAATATCCTTATTTTTAATAGAAGCATTTATGGCACCTGTGCCAAGCGGTTTGCCTTTAAATGTTCCGCCTGATAATTTCCCGTTTATAGTCATGGAGGGATTATCAAAAGTGCCTGAGCCTGTTGCATTTACATTCAACACCGCATCATCAGGCATGCCTTTCAGTCCCATATCATTCAAAAATAATTTACTGCCTGATGCATTGAATGAAAACTTCTCCATGCCTGAAATTCTTCCCTCAACAGTCATCGCAGAGATGCCTTTCTTAATAACGGCTTTTTTTACGGTAATGTCTTTATGCCCGTAGGAAAAATCAGTTGTCAGGGAGTCTGCTGAAAATTTATAAGCCTCTGCATTGATTACAGTTGCAGAGCCAGAATATTCAGGATAGGAACCATTGCCTGCTATTTTAAAGTCCGTATTCAGTCTGCCCTTCAATGGAAGTTTTTTATAAAAGGCTGTTGCCAGCCTTTCAATATCAGCGCCTCTTAATGATACTGCAAGGTTGTAATCAGGCTGTTTCAAATCGAAAATCTTCTTTGCAGTATTAAATTTTACATGTCCTGTCGCTGTGTGCTCCTCATCCTTTGCTTTAACTGACAAACCTTTTATCTCAAGAAGGTTTTTTCTATAAGACATCTCGCCTGAAACATTATCAAAACCGTAACCTTTCAAGGATGCTGACGTCATCCTCACTGCGCCGTCTATCAGCGGGTCATCAAATTTCCCGGTTATTGTGCCTTCAAACTCGCCTGTGCCTTTCAGAAGGTCAAAATAAGGAGATGTGAGGTCTGCAATGTCATGAGTTATAAGTCTGCCTTTTAGGTTGAGCGCTGAAGCAGACATAGCAACCGTGCCGTTTATATCCAGCGCTGACTTTTCAGTTCTGACCTCTGTATTAGAAAGGGAAAGTATATCACCCTGCACCTTAAATTCCCCTTTTATTCTCTTTACTCTCCCGATTAAATCACTACCTAATCCCCCCATCCCCCCTTTACTAAAGGGGGGATTAGCTTCATAACTAAACCATCCGGACGGATTAAATTCGCTGTCAGAAGAAAAAAGCTCTCCCTTTACCTTGCCCTTCGGAGCCTCTATATCCATACCGATAAGCTTAAATGCCGGCTGACTGTCAACATCCGTAAAATTCACCTTCACTGAATAATGATCAACTTTCGGAATTTTTAAAGCTGCCTCTGCATCTGCCCTGCCATTGTAAAGCGCTGCCTTACCGTTTTTGAAACTCATGACTCCGTTGCTGTAAACTATATTGCACTTGAGGCTGTCCACAGCAACTTCAAAAAGATTTCCCTTTCTTAATGTTGCATCTGCGCTGCCTGTAATCTTTGAACCCGCCCCGCTTATCTTCCCGTCAAAATCCACCCATCCTTCAACTCTCTCTTTTACTTTGAGAATTTCCATCAAAGACTGAAGATAAAAATTGCCGCTGACTCTGATATCCACAAAAGGAGCGCCCTCTCCGAATTTTACATCGCCCTTTGCAAATATCTTTCCCTCGCCGCTCCTCTTCAGCCCGAAAACTTTTTTTACAGAATCAGCTGAAAGTTCAATAGCTGTCTTTATATCGCCTTTTCCTTCAGCCGAATAAAAACCGCCTGCTTTAAGTTCTGAATCATAGGCCCTGAGAGTGACGTTCTTTATATCAATTCCGTCTTTCCTGAAAAACAATACAGCATCTGCGCCAACTTTCAATTCGGGAAAGTCCTTGACATTGGAGATAAATTCCTTTATTTGCGCTTTGAGTCTGGCCGTGTCTCCCAACAGGATCTCCCCGTTCAATCCTTGTCCTCTGAAAACAGCGCCATGCGCAGGATCATAAAAGCCAAATCCTCCATCGCGCACTTCTATCACATCCACTACAACCTTCATCTTCTTTGGGTCTTCCTTGCTCAAATACTCTTTAACCCTCTTGATGATGTCATCCGCCTGTTCCCTGTCGGTCCATAACTCAGGCTCTTTCAGCACTATCCTTTTCAGCGCTATTTTTTTTCTCCGTATTGCGGACAGTTTCGGATATCCCTTTATCCTGTCAACAGTCAAAACCCTGTTGCCCTCATCATCAAACAACTTCACACCCTTGGCCTCAATGAATAACGGAAATAAATTAAGATATATTTTATGGGCTATTACCTTGCGGCCTGTCATGTTCTCAAGTTCAGGCAGTATTATTTTCTTTAATGCATTTGATATGTGCGGGCCGCGGGAAATAAAGATAATTATCCCTATGAGCAGTACGCCCGTGGAAAGATATGCTATTCGTTTTATCCTTTTAGATTTTTCCATAGAGATTCCAGCAATTTCACAGCCTTAAGCCCGTTAACCTTTTTGCCGTCATGCTGAATATAAAAAACATCCTGAGCAATGCCTGATTCAGTATTAACCCTTGCCGATATTATGTTCAGCCCGCTTTCATGCATAAGATTAGACACATCATAGAGAAGGCCGTGCCTGTCCTGTGAAAAAAATTCAACGACTGTGCTTTCCTCAGAGGTCTCATTATCAAGTTCCACAAACACATCAAATTTCCCGTTAACCTCTTTTGCGATACCATGCAGGTTTATTGATCCGCCTCCTGCCGCAGCATCCTTCAGCCCGTTTTTAATAACATCTTCCATTTCATTCCACCAGAGTTCTTTCCAGTTTGAAATTTGAATTCTATCAATAACAAGTCCATTTTTACCAGTATACAGTCTTGCCCTCACTATATTCAGCCATTTTGAAGAGAGAAATCCGACTATCCGTGAAAAAAGTCCGGGGCTGTCCCATGCGCCGATTGTTATCTCTGTTATGCCGCGTGATTTTTCGCTTATTGATACTGCAAAACCGTCACTCCGGACACTGCGCGCAAGGTTGTAATCATCCGGTATTCTTTCAGGAGGCGTTGAGAGCAGATACCTCTCAGGCATCTCATTAAGGAAACTGCTTAATCCTTCTCTGTCGGCATCAGCGCAGGAAGACAGAATACTTTCTATATAGGCGGCAGGGTCTTTCCTTATTCCGCGGAGATGATTTAAGGTCCTTCCATAGAGCTCTTTAAGGAGATAGGCCTTCCACTCTGTCCAGAAATGAGGATTGACGGCAGACATATCCGCATAGGTCATAAGACAGAGCGCCGTAAGGCTTTCCTCGTCGCTTGCTGAATCAGCAAACTGCGCTATAACCTCAGCATCCTCAATCTCCCTTTTTAATGCAAAAACAGACATCAGGATATGGTTCCTGACAAGGAATTCTATCCTCTGGCGTTTCTCAATATCAAGATTGAATCTCTCCACAATATTTTTAAGCCTTTTGTATCCTTCCTCTTCATGATATCTGCCCGCGGCCTTGCCTATGTCGTGAAAGAGCAAAGCCATAAACAGTATTTCTCTCTCCTTTATATTCTTCATAATCCAGGCGAGATGTTCAAGGTTTTTATACTTTGTGGCAGTCAATAGCTCAAGGTTCCTTATTGCAAGCATTGTATGTTCATCAACAGTATATCTATGAAAGGGTTCATGAATCACAAGAGACTTCAAGGCGCCGAATTCAGGAATAAATCTTCCAAGCACGCCTGTTTCATGCATCTCCCTGAGGGTCTCATATACCCTTTTCCCCTTAAATACTTCAAGAAAGAACGCTGCAGCCTTACGGGAATTCCTGACCTTTCTGCCAACTAAAAGCAGATTGCGCTTAATATCTTCCCTGAGAGCGTGGCTGAAATATCCTCCTGTTTTTGAATAGGCATAAAACACCTCTATAAGACTGACAGGGTCTTTTTTTTTTTTTTTTTTCTCTGATGAGATAATCACATCATTATAAAGAAGAAAATTATCCGTTATTTTTTTCTTTCTTGCTGCTCCCCAGTTCCCTGTAATCAGCCATTGCCTGAGGCACATGCCTGATATTGTGGATATTATTTCCTTTACAGCGCTTGCCTTAAGATAAAAATACCGCATAAACCTCTCTGAACCGGAAAACTTCTTTGAATCATTAAACCCCATCTTTTTTGAAACATAATCCTGTACGCTGAATGAAAGAGCGTCATCCCTCCTGCTGCTTATAAGATGCAGGCAGAATCTCACTTTCAGCAGAAAATCGTATGCCTTAAGCAGTCTTCTCAAATCATTCTTTGAGAGAAGATTCGCCATGCCGTCAATATCATTGATCTTCAAAGCAATTTTTGAAAGCCATAACAGTGTATGAATATCCCTGAGCCCCCCCTGCCCTTCCTTTACATTCGGTTCAAGCAGGAACACAGAACCGCCGAACTCCCTGTGCCTCTTCTCCATTTCCTTTAACTTCCCGCTTATGAAATTCTTCTGCCTTCTGTAAGCAAGCTCAGGATAAACTTTCTTATGAAAGTAATTATAGAGTTCTCTGTCGCCTGCGATAAACCTCGCCTCAAGCAGAGACGTATGCGTGCGCAGGTCTTTTTTTGCCTCTGCAATACATTCGTCGGCAGTCCTGAAGCAGTGGCCGATTGTAAGCCCTGCATCCCAGAGTTTGTAAAGCACAGATTCAACTTTTTTTGAATCTGTTTTATTATCTGAAAAAAACATAATATCAATATCAGAATAAGGAGCAAGCTCTGCCCTGCCGTATCCTCCGATTGCGACAAGGGCGATAGGTTTCTTTGATTCTATTGAATTGAAAATCCCTGAAAGAAAATCGTCTATCTTTTTTGTGTAAAAAGCAGCAAGCTGCCTGCCGCTTAATTTATCAAAATTCGCCTCGATTTCCTTCAAAAAGTCCACTTAGTATGATACTATATGAGGCAGGATTAAGAGTAGGGATGAGGGGCATAGAATTTGTATTGCGGTCTTTAATGCATTATGCTATCTTAACGCAAATAGTTTGAATCTACCTGCGAGGTAGATTATATGTTGGGCTTTAACGCACAGAATATGAAAGGAGAGCAGTAATATGGATGATATCTTCAATCATAGAAATAGAAGTGATTATTATGGAGATAGAGATAGAATTGATAATTACGATATAAAAATAAGAGAACTTGAAAAAAATAAGTAAATAAATAGGGACACATCCCTATTTTAAAACCTTCCACTGAGCTTTAGCGTTATATCCTCCTGAATACCAACACTGCATTTACCCCTCCAAAGCCAAAGGAATTCGAGATGGCGGTATTGATGTCTGATTTTATTGTTTCAGTTATATAATTCAAATCACACTCAGGGTCTTTTGTTTTGAGATTTATAGTCGGAGGGATTGTGCCCTCATAAATGCTCATCAGCGTAACAGCAGCCTCAAATGCGCCTGATGCCGCAAGCATGTGCCCTGTCATGGACTTTACGGAACTTATCGGAATTTCATAAGCCCTTTTGCCAAGAGCGAGTTTTATAGCCTCTGTTTCTGCCTTATCGCCGAGAGGCGTTGATGTGCCGTGCGCATTGATATAATCCACATCCTCCGGCAACAAACCCCCTTCTTCCATTGCAAGCCTTATCGCCCTTGCCTCTCCTTCTGCGCTGGGCCTTGTCTGATGGAATGCATCTGTGGTATTTCCGTATCCTATAATCTCACCATAAATCTCAGCCCCTCTTTTTAAAGCAGACTCATAATCTTCAAGGACAAGAACACTTGCGCCTTCTGCAAGGACAAAACCGTCTCTCGTTTTGTCAAAAGGCCTGCTTGCTGAGGCATCGTTTAT
>CAZHHV010000120.1:0-6655 GCA_964532335.1 uncultured Nitrospiraceae bacterium | reverse complement strand
ACAGTATATTTTCAATCGTTATTATTGCCTTATCCATTGTATTTATTGCCATCCTTTCAAGCTCTGAATCGTCCTTTATCGCTGTAAACAAGATAAGGATAAGAAGCCTTATGGAGAAGGGCGACAGCAGGGCAAAAGCTGTACAGAAGCTGCTGGATGAACATGACAAACTTTTCAGCGCAGTAATACTATCAGGCAACCTGTTTACAATCCTTGCAACGTCAATAGGAACAGCGCTCGCATTAAAGTATTTCGGTGAAGACGGGATAATAATAGCCACAATTGTCATGACATTCCTCACCGTTGTATTCGGAGAGCTGGCGCCAAAGACATTCGCGGTTACTTATTCAGAAAAGGTCTCTTTATTGCTCGCAAGGCCTGTTGCGTTTTATATCAGGCTGATTTCACCGCTTGTTTGGATATTTAAAATCATGTCTAATCTTATAATCAGGATGCTGGGAGGCAAGAAAAAGCCTGTGTCACCTTTTGTGACAGAAGAAGAGATAAAGACAATGATAAATATAGGAGAAGAAGAGGGGACTCTTGAAGAAGAAGAAAAGCAGATGCTTCATAAAGTTTTTGAATTCGGAGATAAGGTTGTAACAGAGGCGATGGTGCCGCGCACAGAGATAGTCTCCATACCTGATGATTCAACAGTCGGCGATGCCCTGAAGCTTGTATTGGAAGAGGGTTATTCACGCTACCCTGTCATAAAGGAGAATATAGACAGTGTTACCGGAATCCTTTATGTAAAGGACATAGTGAAACAGATGGCGCAGGGCAAGATAGAGAACTATACGCCTATAACAGAGATTGTGCGTGAGGCTTATTATATTCCTGAAAACAAGATGGTGACAGAACTTCTTGACGAGATGCAGAAGAACAAATTTCAGATAGCTATAGTTATGGACGAATATGGCGGCACTGCCGGGCTTATCACGCTTGAGGATATAATGGAGGAGATAGTCGGAGGCCTTCAGGATGAGTTTGAGGCAATGGAGGGCGAAAAGGAAGTTGAGGTTATTGATGAAAGGACCTTCATAGTCGCAGGGCAGACAGGGCTTGATGAGATTAATGAACTCGTAGGTGCTGAACTTGTAAGCGAGGATTTTCATACAATCGGCGGGTTTGTATTCGGGCTTTTCAGAAGGCTTCCGAAAGTCGGAGAGCAGGTCAGGTATCACAACCTCAGGTTCCTTATCCTTGAGATGGAAGACAGAAAAATATCCAAGGTTAAGATTACAAGGCTTTAGCAGCAGAGGCTGTTTTTTAAAAAAAGTTTGCAATTTTTTTGAATAGATGTAAGTGATTGAAGAAGAAACAGAAAGAACCGCCTGTCCCTGTTGAAAGACACGAGACTGTCCGCCAGAGAATAATTTCTATTCTTGAGGGGCAGACACTCTCTGCTAAGGAAATATCAGGCAGCGTCAGCATCCCTGAAAAAGAGGTTTATGAACACCTTGAACATATTCAGAAGACAGTTAATACAAGAGATGCTCATCTTGTAATTACTCCCGCTGAATGCGCTAAGTGCGGTTTTGTATTCAGGAAAAGGGAACGGCTTAAGAAACCCGGCAAATGCCCCATGTGCCGCAGCGAGTTTATACATGAACCTCTTTTTTTGATTAAGAAAACAGTAATAAAGTAAACTGATAGTGCTAACCAAATGAAAATAAGCGGGGTGATAGGGTGAAGATACAATTTCTTGGCGGCGTTAGAACTGTTACAGGCTCATGCTTTTATATCAGGACATCTGAAATCAAGGCGCTTGTTGACTGCGGCATGTTTCAGGGAGAAGATTCCTATGACATTAACAGAGCGCCTTTTCTGTTTAATCCTTCAGAGATAGATTACCTGTTCCTTACGCACGCGCATATTGACCACAGCGGGCTTATCCCGAGGCTCGTCAAAGACGGTTTCAGAGGGAAGATAGTTACAACATCTGCGACTGCAGACCTTGCAGAACTGATGCTTTATGATTCAGCGCATATTCAGGAAACTGATTCTGCATGGCATACGAGAAGGGCGATGAGGGCAGGTAAAGAACCGGTGCTTCCGCTTTATACCGTTGATGACGTTAAGGCTTCAATACCGTTTTTCAAAAAAGTTGCTTACAGAAAGATTGAGCATACAGGGAAGGGCATAAAGTACAGATTCCTTGATGCAGGCCATATTTTAGGTTCAGGCAGTCTGGAGATATGGTTTCAGGACGGGCATAAAGAGAAAAAAATAATATTCTCAGGAGACATCGGAAGGAAAGGAAGCCCGATAATAAAGGACCCGTCGCTTGCAACAGAGGCTGAGTATGTTGTCATGGAATCAACTTACGGCAACAGGCTTCACAAAGGCATGTCGGAGACTATTGACGAACTTGTGGAAGTTATAAAAGTGACATTCAAAAAAGGCGGAAATGTCATTATCCCCGCCTTTGCAATTGGAAGGACGCAGGATCTCCTGTATGTGCTTAACAGGCTTGTGCGTGAAGGAAGGCTCTATAAAATCAATGTGTATATTGACAGCCCTTTGGCTGAACAAGCGACAAAGACATATCTTGCTCACCCTGAGTGTTTTGATGAGGAGGCAAAAAGGATTCTCAGTGCCGGCTCGGTGGGAGACAGCATCAGGCTCAGGTTTACCAATTCTGTTGATGAATCCATTGCGCTGAATAAGATTAAATCCCATGCGATAATCATCGCCGGGAGCGGCATGTGCGAAGGCGGAAGAATAAGATATCATCTGAAACATAACCTCTGGAGGCCTGAATGCAGCATTATATTTTCAGGATTTCAGGCAAGGGGCACGCTCGGAAGAAGGATTGTTGACGGAGCAAGAGTTGTGCGTATCTTTGGGGAAGAGATAGCAATGAAGGCAGGGATATATACACTCGGCGGATTCTCTGCTCATGCGGACCAGAAGGAACTCCTTGAATGGCTTTCGGCATTTAATGACAGTCCGCATGTCTTTGTGGTTCACGGAGAAGAGGAAACATCCTTGCAATTCTCAGAGTTGATAAAAGAGAAATATGGATTTGTTACTCATGTACCTTCGAAAGGGGAGGAGTATGAGTTGTGATAGGTTACTTTACTCTTGAACCTTCGTTATCATCTTTTGAATTTTCTCCTTAATGCCTTTTCAACTGCTTCAGGGACAAGCCCTTTTACAGAGCCTCCGAATGATGCGGCTTCTTTTACAATTGTGGATGTCAGGAACGAGTATTCTTCTGAAGGCATCATAAAAACAGTCTCTATTCCAACTGCCAGTCTCCTGTTCATCAGCGCCATCTGAAGTTCGTATTCAAAATCAGACACGGCGCGCAGTCCTCTTATTACTGCTATTCCGTTCTTTGACTTTACATATTCAACTAAAAGCCCGTCAAATGAATCAACGCTTACATTCTTAAGCCCCTTGAGAGATTTTTTTATCAGCTTAATGCGTTCCTCAGTGCTGAACAAAGGTTGTTTCTTCTGCGCCGTTGTTATAGCGATAATAACCCTGTCAAATATTCTCATCCCTCTTTTTACGAGGTCTATGTGGCCGTTTGTTATAGGGTCAAAGGTTCCCGGATAAATAGCTGTTCTTTTCATTGTTTTTTCCTGAATAATGTTAGCATAGTGTTGCCGTATTTTTAATCCTTCTTTTTAACAAGCCTTCCTATCTCATCAGGGAGCTTTTTTTTTGTCGTGTGTTCCGCAATAATGATGCCATCATCATTAAGCAATGTTCCCCCAGCCAAGAGCGAAAGCGCAGCTTCAAGCTCTCCTGAATGATAAGGAGGGTCGAGGAATACAATGTCGAATTTCAAGCCTTCTTTCACTGCCTTGGCTATGAAGGCGGATGCCTCTCCTCTGATGATATTAGCCCTTGAGATGTATCCGCAGTCTTTCAGCATCTTCTCTATCTGTTCTGTTCTTTTTCTGCCAACTTCCACAAAAAAAACAGTGTTTGCTCCTCTGCTGAGAGCTTCTATCCCTACCGCGCCTGTGCCTGCATAAAGGTCAATGAATTGAGCGTCTGAGATTAAAGCGCCTATGATGTTAAAGATGGATTCTCTTACCTTGGATGAGGTTGGTCTTAATGCGCTCTCTTTTTTAGCAGCCTTCTGCGCTTTTTTAAAGTTTATCTTTCTTCCCTTTAGATGGCCTGCGGAGATTCTCATTTTTAGAGCTGTCAGCTATCAGCTATCAGCTATTCTGACCTGTTTGGTGGGTTTACAATATTTGACGAGCCCCCATGATGCCCGTTTATTTTAACGGTTCTCCCATTTATAACGAGCCTTCCCTCGGAAAAGAGCCTTACTGCTTCGGGATATATTCTGTGCTCAAAACTCAGTATGCGTTCGGAAAGAGTATCTTCTGTGTCATCAGGCATCACAGGGACCGCTGCCTGTATAATTACAGGCCCTGTATCCATGCCCTCGTCAACAAAATGAACTGTGCATCCTGAAATCTTTACGCCGTAGTCAAGAGCCTGTTTCTGTCCGTGCAGCCCCGGGAATGAAGGAAGCAGTGCAGGATGGATATTCATTATCCTATTTGGGAATGCGTCAATCAGGGGTTTCCTTACAATTCTCATGAATCCTGCCAGTATAACGAGCGCAACGCCGCATGATTTCAGTTCGTCTGCAATTTTTTTGAAGAATTCATCCTTTGTTGCAAACTCTTTCGGGTTTATAAAGATAAATTTTATGTTATGCCTCTTAGCCCGTTCTATTGCAAAGGCGGATGGATTATCTGTTATCAATATCTCTATTGAGGCTTTGAGATTTTTATTTTCTATCGCATCTATTATTGCCTGAAAGTTAGAGCCGCGGCCTGATGCAAGAACACCTATTTTCAGCATGGCAGATGCCTCCTCTCAAGCATACTCTGTTGCTGAACCCTTTGAGCGACATCAGAGAATTTTTGGTAACAAATCTCGGCAAAGTGGAAGATAAGCAATTTCAACTGTCTGAGCCTGTCAGACCCGTCTGATTCGCTGAAGCGAAAAGGCGAGTTTTGAAATTGCCTGTAACGAGCCATAGATTTGTCAAAAAGTCTCTGCAGAAAGCGAAAGGGGTTTAGCAACATTATTACAGCCTTATTTCAATATAGGCGGTTTCTCTTAGTTCTCTGAGCCAGTGTTTGTATCTTTCAGAAAAACGCTGTTCAAGCAGCTTATTTTTGGCGGATTCTTTAATTGCAGCTGCGCTCTGTTTTTCTATTTTTTCTTCAAGCTTAATGATATGCAATCCCATGTCAGTCCAGAAAGGCTGACTGATATCGCCTGCTTTCATCTGAGATAAAACATCTGTGAATTCTTTCGCCATCTGGCCCTTTTTAATAAATCCGAGGTCTCCTCCGGCCTTGCCTGACGGGTCTTCGGAATGTTTCTGGGCAAGTGAAGCAAAGTTCTCTCCGGCCTTTATCTGCTGATAGACAGTTCCTGCCTTTTCTTCCATTGTTTTCCTGTCACTATCACCGGGGCTTTTGGGCTTCCTGAAAAATATCTGCCGTATCCTGTAAGCGTCATCAGTTATTAAGGTGTCCTTGCTCTTTTCTATGTATTTCGCTATCTCAGCATCAGAAAAGACTATCTTATTTCTTACCTCCTGCGAAACGACCCTGCTTAATATAATCTGCTCTGCGAGTTTTTTCTTGTATTCATCTAACGTGAATCCTTCTTTTTTCAGCGAAGCTATCAATGTTTGCTCGTCCATGGAATATTTTTTCTTTATGTCGTTTATAGCCTCGGCTATCTCCTCTGCCGCTGCATCTATACCTTTCTGCTTTGCAGCCTGAATCTGCAATTTCATGTCTATCAGGACTTCAAGGAAGGGCCCCTCATTTTCCTTGAATATCTTTCTCTTTTCCTCTTCTTTTATGTCTTTAATTTTATCGCTTGCTTCAAATTCCATTGCCTTATATAAATCACTCCATGTTATGACTTCCTGATTTACGACTGCAATCACCTTGTCAAGGAGTATGGCTGCGCTGGAAATACCGCATGACGCCATAATCATTAATACGCAAATGAATGCCTTAAGCCTTAGCATTGGTTCCTCTCTACGAGCCATTGGCCTGAAATGTGAAAACTGATGTGTAAGTATACCCTATGACCGATAAATAATTCTATAGGTGATATGGTGGATTCAAGGGATTGCCGTGATATCCTTAACCGCTGAATATACAACAAAAACTTTTATATTGTTGCTGTCTTCATCCACCGGCACAAGGAAGAAGCCTTCTTTCCCTTTGTCGGGTTTTGACAGGAAAAAGCCTTTATCCCAGGGTACTTTGCCCTGAAGATAACCCACCATGGATTCGTCGTCTTTGAATTTAACAAATATTTTTTTGCCTTCACTCTGCCTGAGCCCGTATATCTTTTTTTCTTTGTATTTGCTATTGCCCTCGAATGTCTTCACAAAGAATATTGCTTTAAGTTTCAGGACAGGGATGGTTTGGGTCTTTTTCCCGTCCAGTTTTTTGAATGAAATCTCAGGAGACTCAGGAGAAAATTCTTTCAAATACCCCTTAAGCAGTTTGCCGTCAGCGAATCTCAGGACTACTTTATCATCAACTGGCATGGTTAAATTTTATGAGTTGCTTATATTTATGTCAAGTGCACGAATTGCCTCATCAAAAATCTATATGAAGGCGTATCGTTGCCTCACATAAGA
>CAZHHV010000119.1:0-6697 GCA_964532335.1 uncultured Nitrospiraceae bacterium | reverse complement strand
TGGTGTCCTCCTTCGTTAATCGTATATTTTACACCTTATACGACTGTCCGAATTTCGGGGACCACCTCTGTTCTTTCTCATGGTGATCGGGTAAACCACCCCTAACCCCTCCTTAACATTTAGGACAAACCACCCCTAACCCCTCCTTAACCAAGGAGGGGAGTAAAATACAACCTCATAGCTCCCCTCCTATTTTAGGAGGGGATGAAGGGGTGGTAGAGGGGATGAAGGGGTGGTAGAGGGGATAAAGGGGTGGTAATTTGAAAATGAGAAAGAGCCAATAAAATATCCATGTGCCTGCCGTATTCTCATCTTTTTGGGTTATTAAGCTCTACTTTTTCGTTTCTTTTCTGTAACACCGCATCTTTGGGCTGTAATTAGCATTAAAAACCTTTTAAATCAACAGAATATATCTATAAAACCATCAATTTGTGTTACGTATCCGTAACACTCGTTAGCTGACATGACTGTAAAAACCCTGATTAATCATACATATTTTCTTGAAGGAAGATGGCATCATTATTGCATTTATTTTAGTTGCACGTCGCAGTAAAATGCTGTAGCACACAGAATTTACAACGATGCTAAGAAGACTTTCCTAATTTTCGGAAGGGAGATTTAATGTTTGGTCCCGAGCTTCTCGGGACAAATATTTTTCTGAGAAGGAGGTGGTTTAAGGATAGAGCGGCAAAGACTTGGGAGAGAAGCAGTTTGATTTTAATGTTTTGTTATTTGAATTCATCACGACAGATTAGAGACTAAAAGGAGGAAGAAAAATGCAGATTAAGAGAAGAGATTTTCTGAAGGCGGGCGTGGCAGCCGGAGCAGCAGTTGCTTTAGCCGGGCCGTCGCTCAACGCCTTTGCAGCAGCGCCTAAGCCGCTTGCAGGCGAAAAAGTCAGCGGCAGCACAGACCCCGGTAAGTGGATTGCATCTACTTGTCAGGGTTGTACAACCTGGTGTCCTGTTGAAATTTTTGTCCAGAACGGCAGGGCGGTAAAGGTCAAGGGGAACCAGTATTCAAAGCAGAATGAGGGCTATGTTTGTCCGAGAGGTCATCTTGGACTTCAGGAGCTTTACGACCCTGACAGGCTAAAGGTCCCGATGAAAAGGACAAACCCCAAAAAAGGAAGAGGCGTTGACCCGAAATTCGTTCCTATCACATGGGATGAGGCTCTGAATACCATCGCCGACAAGATGATGGAGTTGAGAAAAAACAACGAGTCTGAAAAGTACATGCTTTTGCGCGGCAGATATTCGTACATGAGGGATGTTATCTATGATGTAATGACAAAAGTATACGGCTCGCCAAACAACATATCCCACAGTTCGCTCTGCGCGGAGGCGGAAAACTTCGGCGCATATTATACCGAAGGCATGTGGGGATACAGGGACTATGATGTGTCCAATTCGAAATATGTTGTGATCTGGGGATGCGATCCTACAAACTCAAACAGGATGGTTCCTGCGATAATCAAGAGATTCAGCGATGTGGTTGATAAAGCTACGATTGCAGTTGTGGATCCAAGGATGCAGACAACGGCCACAAAGGCTCAGGAATGGCTTCCGATAATACCTGGGCAGGACGGCGCACTTGCAACAGCCTTTGCCCACGTGATTCTTACGGAAGGGCTCTGGAACAAGGAGTTTGTTGGTGATTTCAAGGATGGCAAAAACCAGTTCAAGGCAGGAAAGACAGTTGACGAGGCAGCCTTCGCGGAAAAAGAGACACACGGCCTCGTTAAATGGTGGAATATTGAACTTAAGGACAGGACGCCTGAGTGGGCTGCTAAAGTCACAGGTATTCCAAAGGAACAGATAATCAGGGTTGCAAAGGGAATGGGAAAGGTTGCTCCTAATGTAGCGGTATGGCTCGGACCTGGCGCGGCAATGCAGGTAAGAGGCGGCTACAGCGCGATGTCTGTGCATGCCTTGAATGGATTGCTCGGTGCGGTCGACAATGTCGGCGGCACACTCGGCGGAGCAAAACAGGCTGCCAAACATATGCCGAAGCTTGATAAGTATTTGGATGAAGTAGCAACAAAGCACGGCAAAATGAAAAAGATTGACCAGAGGGGAACTAAGGCATTGCCTGCCCTTAACGGCGGCAAGTCAGGCGGCGGATCTATCGCGAATAACGTTGCTACCGGCATGCTGGCCAAAGACCCTTATGAGATTAAAATGGCTATTGGTTACATGAATAACTTTGCCTTCTCCTGCACAGGAGCTCAGAGATGGGAAAAGGCGATGGAACAGTTGCCTTTCTTTGCCCATATTACTACGAATGTGGCAGAGATTACGCAATATGCAGATATAGTCCTTCCAGCAAGGATTACCATGTTTGAGAAATGGGCATTTGTAAAGCAGAAACAGAACAGGTATGCACACGTATCCCTTATTCAGCCTGTTGTTGAGCCGATGTGGGATGTAAAGCATGACGAGACAGAGATCCCGTTCCTCATAGCTGAAAAGCTGAAAGAGAGAGGCTTCTCCAATCTGCATGACTGTCTTACAAAGGAGTACAAAGATCCTGAGACAGGCTCTTCCGCAAGGACAGGCAAAGAGTTCGCTCTCTATTCCGTGAAGTATTACACCTCGCCGGCATGGACCGCCGAAGGCGCCAAGATAGGCGATAAGATCAATGGATGGGAAGATTACAGGCAGCGCGGCGTATGGAATTCTAATCCATATGAATACAAACATAGATGGGGCGGAAAGTTCAAAACAGCTACCAAGAAGTTTGAGTTCTACAGCGAGACTTTAAAGAAGGCTCTCAAAGGCCATGCAGAGAAGCATAAGACAGATGTGGACGACATTCTTAAGACCTGTAACTACACGGCAAGGGGAGAGGTTGCCTTTGTGCCCCACTATGAGCCGCCATTTAGGTATGGCAGTGAAAGTGAGTATCCATTTACATTCATTGACTACAAGTCAAGGCTCAACAGGGAAGGCAGAAGCCAGAACTCTCCGTGGTATTATGAATTCCATAAGGTTGACTTCGGAGACGAAAGCCACGAAGATATGCTCCAAATTAACCCTGCGGATGCCGCAAAGCTCAGCGTCAAAACCGGAGATACGGTTAAGATAACCACAGTAACTGGAAGTTATATGCTTAAGGTAAAGTTGTGGGAAGGCGTCCGTCCGGGCACTGTTGCCAAGTGCTACGGCCAGGGACACTGGGCATACGGCAGAGTGGGGACAAAAGAGTTCGGCAAAACTCCGAGGGGTGTCAACAATAATGAGATAATGCCCTTTGATACCGAACGCTTGAGCGGCGCTAATGTAAGAAACGGCGGATTTACCGGCGTTAAAATTGAGAAAGCTTAAGGAAAGGAGGTAAAAATAGATGGCTAAATATGGAATGGTTATAGATTTACAGAAGTGTGTAGGCTGCGGCGCATGCGCTCTCGCATGCAAGACAGAGAATAACACTCAGGACAGAGCAAAGGGACAGACCTTTAACTGGGCTGATTATCACATGAAGGCAGAAGGAAAATTCCCAAACACTAAGTTTGGGGTAAGGCCTGTTCTCTGCAACCACTGCACTGACGCTCCGTGCGTGAAGGCATGTCCTGTAACGCCTAAGGCGATGCACAAGCATGAGAACGGCATGACGATTCACAACATGGAGAGATGCATCGGCTGCCGTAAATGCCAGCAGGCATGTCCATACAGCTCAACGGACGTGGATAAGTCCGGAGCGCAGTACAGCGTGATAAGCTTTAATGATTTTACAGATGAAGTGCATCCTTTCTACAAAGACAAGAAAGAGGCTGTTGCGGGATGCACCGCCTCCGGCGCGGAAATTTCTCAGAAGGCAGGGGATATGCCCCCGCACCGCACGATGTACAAACATTCGGACTATGCCAGCGTGAGAGTAGCGGGCAAGGTTGAAAAGTGCATATTCTGCGAGCACAGGGTGCTTAATGGCGAGCTTCCTAATTGTGTTGTAGCATGCCCTGCGAGCGCAAGAGTATTCGGCGACCTCAATGACAAGGACAGCGAGGTAAGCAAGCTTATCAAAAAACATAAGCCTGTTCAACTCAAAAACAACAAGGGCGAGACTTTAAAGGCCGGAGAAAAAGGCACACAGCCTAATGTGTACTACATTAGGAGCTTTATGGTCAGGAAGTAAACGACTGTAACAACTCTGTTGTTTCAGAAAGAATGGGACTACAAAAGTAGTCCCATTCTTATTATTTTTTAAAAAATCCGCTCAGAGGTGAATGTGAATATATCGCAGCTTATGGAATATGAGCAATCAAGAAGTGATTGTTATAAACTCCTTGCCGCATGTTTTTACCAGCCTCAAAAGGAAATTTTTCTGGAAGAGGGGCTGTTTGAAAATCTTTCTCTGCTATTAAAGCAGACATGCCCTGACGCAGTAGTATTCTCTGAAAAAATGGGCAATGCAATTTTAAATTACAGCAATGAAGACCTTCTTGTTGATTATGCGAGACTATTTGTAGGGCCCAACGAACTTATCGCTCCGCCTTACGGCTCTATATATCTTGATGGCAAAAGGCGCGTAATGGGCGACTCGACAATGGAGGTTGTTGAGATATATAAAAACAAAGGGCTTGCAATAGACGAAAATTTTAAGGAAATGCCCGACCATATAGCTGTTGAACTTGAGTTTATGTATTACCTGATATTCAGAGAAATAGAGGCGCTTGAGAAATCAGAGACGGATAAGGCGCTCGATTTCATAAAGACACAGGAGCTGTTCCTGGATAAATTTCTTGCGAGGTGGGTCAAGCCTTTTTGTGATAAAATAAAAAAAGGAACAGACAATAAATTTTACAGTTCTCTTGCTGATTGCCTGTCTGTTTTTATTGAAAAAGCGCATGTCGGAGATGTTATGACCGAAGCGTTAAAGTTGAAAACCGCGTGAGGCTAAGGACGAGAAATTGAAAGGATGTTAAAAGGGAAGATTATAGATAAGGCGTTAAACGCCGGAGACAGCATTGAGACAGAGCGTTCCAGATGCCTGAGGATGCGCTTTAATCAGAACTCATGCGCCAGATGCATTGAACAATGCCGTTTCAATGCAATTACAATAGCAGAAGATGTGAGTATAAGCACAGGCAAATGCTCTGAGTGCATGCTCTGCGTTTCAGCATGCCCTTCGGACTGTTTTGCTATAAGCAGGCTGGACTTTTATTCTGTAATCGGCAAGCTCAGAAAAGTTCAAGCCTCTGTTGCATCGCCTGTTCTCGGCTGCATGGCGAATGCAAAAACTCCTTCTCATGAAAAGACATTTTGTTTCGGCTTTTTATCCGAGGAGCACATAATAGCCCTTGTTGTTTTCATGAATAATCAGCTCCAGATTGACTTGTCGGGATGCGCTGATTGCAGAAACAGTTTTATTGTTGCTGCCCTTGAAAAAAGGATTGCCGACGTAGAAGCAAAAACCTCTCTGAAAATCTCTGACAAGATAAAAATTGTTAAAAACAAGGCGGATATTAAATTCAATGACGTCTCGTATGACCGCCGCGGCTTTTTCAAGGCCTTAAAAAATGCAACTTTTATGAAGGCAGCCGGACTTTTCGGCGATGAAGACACAGGCGAAGAACTGCGGGCTTATTCGGCAAAAAAACTGCCGTTTAAGAGAGAGCTGCTGAACAGGGAGCTTAGTGTTCTGCCTGAGGACACCAAAAGGGCATTGCTGAAAAATTATTACTACGATGTTACTGCAACGGATGCGTGCAATAATTGTTTTGCATGCATCGGCATGTGCCCTACCGGGGCGCTGAAGATAGAAGATAAAGATGTCGGAGACTCGACTCTACGAGATGATAACAGAGAGCTTTTTTTCAGCAGCTCTATGTGCAGCGGATGCGGCCTGTGCAGGGATTTTTGTTTTAACAGCTCCTTGCGTATAGAAAAAGGATTTACAGGCGGCAGTCCCTTTGAATTCATCAGTGTGAAAAAAGAGGTATTATGCGAGGTTTAAATTATAATGGATTTTGAAGCGCTTCTTAATGAATCCGTAAAAATCCACGGTCATCTCTGTCCCGGACAGGTGCTTGGAGTTAAGATGTCCATGCTCGGACTGAAAAACATCGGCATTGAAGAGCCAAAAGGCAAAGACAGAAAAAACATCATAGTCTTTGTAGAGATGGACAGATGCGCTACTGATGCAGTGCAGTCAGTTACAGGATGCAGCCTCGGGCACAGGACAATGAAATTTATGGATTACGGCAAGATGGCGGCGACATTTGTGAATCTTAAAACAGGCAGGGCAGTGAGAGTCGTGGCAAAAGAGGACGCAAGGGAAAAAGCAAAGAAATATTTCCCTGATACAGATGACAAATACAAGGCTCAGCTTGAGGCGTATAAGGCAATGTCTGATAAGGAACTTTTTGAGGTGATGAATGTCAGAATAAACATAAAGCCTGAGGATATGCCGGGCAGGCCGTTGAAGAGAATTCCGTGCGATATGTGCGGAGAATATGTTCAGGATATGAGAGAGATACATAAAAGCGGAAAGGTGTTATGCAGGCCGTGCGCTGAAGGAGGGTATTACAAGGTTGAAGACAAGCCTCATGGTAAATAATAATATTGTGCCGTTAAATGAGTTTACGCAGAATTATATTGCAAGCGTCCTCTGCGCAATTGCGCATACGTTCGGTGATGATTCAAGAAATGTAACCATGCGTATTGAACCCGAAGAAATTCATATTTATACGGAAAAC
>CAZHHV010000118.1:4257-6772 GCA_964532335.1 uncultured Nitrospiraceae bacterium | reverse complement strand
GAAGACAATTGTGTATTATTTTCGTGTAGATTTCTTATGTGAGGCAACGATACGCCTTCATATAGATTTTTGATGAGGCAATTCGTCTAATTGTATTTGCTCTGATATTTTGATATACTCTTTGAAAAACCATAGGAGGTGTGATATGAAAATTCTGAGTATTGTATTGATTATGGCGGCTGCTCTTCTATTTGCCGCAGCGCAGGTTTCAGCTGACAGCGAGTTCGGCAGCCTTATCACAAGCATGGATGTACAGGCTGAGGCAAATATGGCTGACTTTCAGGGAAGGCTTGGCGCTTACTTTGGCGCATCCACTTCGCAGGTAGAGACAATAATCAGAAGCGTGGACAGGCCCGGTGACGCTTACATGTGTTTTCGCGTGGCTGAGATAGCCAAAAAACCTGTGGACATTGTGCTCAAGGAGTACAGGGCGAACAAAGGCAGAGGGTGGGGTGTTATCGCGAAGAATCTCGGCATCAAGCCCGGCTCCAGGGAGTTTCACGAATTAAAGAAAGATAAACTTGCATCTGCTGCAGGCAAAGGAAAGGGTAAGGACAAAGGCAAGGGTAAAGGAAAAGGGAAGGATAAAGACTGATTATCGCTCAACCAATTACCCAAAGCCCCGGCAGCCATACAGTCGGGGCTTTTTTTATTGTGAGACAATCAGCCCATGCATTATCTTGAATACATTTTTGATGGGCAACTATCTTTTATCACAGTGATTCGGTTATAATAAAAACCTGCGTTGTATTGCCGGAGACCATTTCTCTCTACGAGCCATCGGCTGCAGCAACCAAAGAATATCAAATGGAGAAATAAACGGATATGAAACGTGAGGATATAAGGAATATAGCGATTATCGCCCATGTTGACCACGGGAAGACCACCCTTCTTGACGGGATGCTTAAGCAGGCAGGAATCTTTCGCACCCCTGAAAAAATGCAAGAGCGTATCATGGACTCTATAGACCTCGAGCGCGAACGCGGAATCACAATCATGGCAAAGAATACTGCGGTCGAATATAACGGTGTGAAGATAAACATTGTAGATACTCCCGGTCATGCTGATTTCGGCGGAGAGGTTGAGCGGACACTAAAGATGGTTGACGGCGTGCTGCTCCTTGTCGATGCATCCGAGGGGCCGCTTCCACAGACACGCTTTGTTCTTAAAAAGGCGCTTGAGCTGGGGCTGCCTCCGATCCTTGTAATCAACAAGATAGACAGGACAGATGCCCGGATTCAGGATGTCCTGAACGAGGTCTATGATCTCTTCATTGATCTTGATGCAACTGAAGAACAGCTTGAATTTCCTGTGCTGTATACAAATGCCAAGAAAGGCACTGCAAAAACAGATATGTCCGATTTGTCCGACAAGGCGGATGGGACGGCAGACCTTCAGCCTCTCTTCGAAACAATATTAAAGACAATTCCGGCGCCAGAAGACAACGGGAACGATATTCTGCAGCTTCTTGTTACTAACATTGCCTACGACGATTATGTAGGCAGGCTCGCAATCGGCAGAATATTCTCAGGTACAGTAAAAGTAGGCGACACAGTTGCCATGGTGAAGGGAGACGATGAGACAACAAAAACAAAGGTCACGTCCCTCTACACCTTTCAGGGGCTCGAACGGATTGCTGCAAAAGAAGCCCGTGCAGGAGACATCGTAGCGCTTTCGGGTATAGAGGGAATAACCATTGGCGATACGATCACAAGCTCCGAAACACCAATGCCGCTGCCACGCATTACTGTTGATGAGCCTACCATCTCAATAGTCTTTCAGGTCAACACCTCTCCTTTCGCAGGAAAGGAAGGTGATTATGTTACATCAAGAAATCTTCGTGATAGGCTCGAAAAAGAGCTTCTATACAATGTTGCCATAAGAGTTGATTTTTCAGGAACCGATTCCTTTACAGTCATGGGAAGGGGAGAACTCCAGCTTGCTATCATTATCGAAATGATGAGAAGAGAGGGATATGAACTTGCAGTCTCTATGCCTGAGACAATCACAAAAACGATTAAGGGGGTCGTCCATGAACCAATGGAGATCCTTGTCATAGACGTGCCTGAAGGATATGTCGGGGTAGTGACACAGCAGGTTGGCATGAGACGCGGGAAGATGCAGAAGATGCAAAACAACGGCTACGGCAGGGTAAGGCTTGAATTCAGGATACCGTCACGCGGGCTCATAGGCTTCAGATCCCAGTTCCTCACAGACACAAGGGGAACAGGCTTACTTAATCACCTTTTCGACGGCTATGAGCCGTGGCAGGGCATGATCACAAAGAGACAGACAGGTGCGCTCGTCTCAGACAGAGCAGGGAAATCCACAATCTATGCGCTGTTCCATCTCCAGCCGCGCGGAGGCCTTTTTATAAAGGAAAACACCTCTGTTTATGAAGGCATGATTATCGGCGAAAACTCGCGCGATAATGACCTTGACGTGAATGTTATCAAGGAAAAGAAACTCACCAATATCAGAGCGTCAAATGCAGATGAGGCGCTGCAGCTTACTC
>CAZHHV010000118.1:0-4247 GCA_964532335.1 uncultured Nitrospiraceae bacterium | reverse complement strand
CGCGCGCGCCGAAGTGGTGGAAAGCCTGACCCCGCCGCGCAAGATGAGCCTGGAGCAGGCGATTGAGTTCATCAAAGAGGACGAGCTTGTTGAGGTCACGCCGCAGTCCATAAGATTACGCAAAAGAGTGCTCGATGTGAATAAAAGACCGAAGATAAGGAAAGAATAAGGTTATATCCCCAACCCTCCGATGGCGGATTTTTCTGCGGCATCATGCCTCACAGCAGGTAGCGTCCTGTGCTATAATCAGTGAGGATAAAGGCGCAGCAAATTATATGAGAACCAAAGACGACGTCAAGAGAATAAGCAATTATTTCAAAGGCAGAGATGAGGTGTGCGCCCTGTATGTATTCGGAAGCGCAGCATCAGGAATACAAACACAGGAAAGCGATATTGATATTGCAGTTCTAATTGATGAAAGCAAATCAAAGAAAAGAGACTATGCCGTTCTCAGGAATAAATACTATGCGGACTCTCCTTATTTTTCCCTGCGTCCTCTGGATATAGTTGTTCTTAATACTGCGTCACCTTATCTTAAACACCGCATCATTAAAACAGGGAAAGTGATCTTTGACAGGAACAGAAAACTTAGAGTGAGATTCACGACAAATGCCATTATTGAGTATCTGGACTATAAGCCGATAGAAGACATCTTCACTAAGGCAGTGGCGAACCGATTCAGGGGGTTAAGCGTTGGTAGATAAAGCCCTTGTTGCAAGAAAGCTTCAAAGGATTGATGACTATCTCAGGCAGATTAGCCGTAAAAAAGACACCGGCAGGGAAGCATTCATAAAAGACAGAGACCTTCAGAGCATAATTCTTTTCAACATTATTCAAGCTATTCAATCCTGCATTGACATAGGTGCACACATGATAAGCGATTCGGGTTGGGATGCGCCGTATTCACAGGCGGAGATATTTGAAGTCCTCGCAGGTCATAAGGTTATTACCAATGCCCTTGCAAAAAAGATGGTTCTAATGACCGGCTTCAGAAACAGGATTGTGCATGAGTATGAAAAAACGGATTTTAATATGGTCTATGACATCTGGAGAAAACATCTCGGCAATATTGAGAGGTTCTGCAAGGCAGTGGTTTTGAAGGGGAAGATGTAGGGGGGAGCAAAAGGCATTTTTTTAGAAATTAGGAATGAGTTCCTGATCACTAAATGTCTGCCTATACCACACTATATGAGGACGATTTAAAGGGGGTAGGTCAAGTAAAAAGATATGACTGAATTATTGTATGGAATCATAGCCCTCATTACAGCAATCTATGTTTTGATTAATGGATGCATACTTGTTGCATCTTTTATATATAGCCGCTTTATTTTTAATCAGTACTTAAGAAAAAATCATAGGCAGAAATGGGAGGAGTAGTCTACGCAGAGCCTCACGGCTTCAACTGGTTTTCTTATGATATAACAACTCAAATGTGGAAGTTTCGATACAAGTCAAAAGAGGATTTTGGGGATCCAAAGATTCAAAAGATGCGCAAGATTTCAATTTATTTATTTAGGATTGGTATTTGGGGCTGGCTAAGTCTACTGCTTATTTTTATTGTTGTCGGTGTTGTGTTTCTAATAAAAGGGAAGTAAAGAATGAGGTCTGATGTCAATAGTGGACGTCAATGGGCTCATGCTGCAATCCTTTTTTCATAGGTAAGGATGTAAGTGGTACTTCCCATTGATCCTCAGTTCATTCAGCATCATCGCCCTTATCCTTATTTATTTTCCCCCTTTACCGTAAGCGGACTTTTCTGCGCTCCAGCGTAGAAGACTATGCGGTTCTTATCATGAATTTTTGTAATATATCGGTGAATGAACAGTAATGTGATTATTATAGGCGCAGGGGCAGCGGGTCTGATGTGCGCTATTGCGTCAGGAAAGCGCGGCAGGTCGGTTATTATTCTTGACCATGCCTCAAAGATTGGACAAAAGATCCTTGTTTCCGGCGGAGGCAGATGTAATTTTACGAATCTGCACATTCAGGCGGAGAACTACCTCTCTGCAAACCCCCATTTCTGCAAATCCGCCCTTGCACGGTTTACTCCGCAGGATTTTATTGCCATGGTAAAAAAACACCGCATCAGCTATCAAGAAAAAGAAAATGGATGCATCTTCTGCAACGGAAGTTCACGGCAGATTGTGGACATGCTCCAAAAGGAATGCAGTTCTGCGGGTGTTGAAGTACGGTTGAACTGTAAAATTGAAGGGATTGCCAAAAAGAACAGGTTCATCGTAAACACGAATTCAGGAGTGATTGAATCAGAATCCCTTGTTGTTGCAACAGGAGGACTTTCATATCCAAATCTTGGGGCAACGGATATTGGCCATCGCGTTGCCGCACAGTTCGGGCTTCGCATCATCCCGCCAAAACCGGCTCTCGTTCCATTCACCTTCTCACGTAGCGATCGCGAAAAATTTGGTGAGCTAAGCGGGATATCGCTTAAGGCTGAGGTAAAGTGCGGAGGACGTGAATTCCGAGGAGAAATGCTTTTTACGCACAAAGGGCTAAGCGGCACTGCTATTCTTCAGGCATCTTCATACTGGGAGAATGGCGAAGAAATCATTATAAATCTTCTGCCCGATATTGATGTCCATAGCATTTTTTTGTCCAGCCGCCAAAGCAGGATAGAAATGAAAAACATGCTCAGCCGTTATCTGCCCAAAAGATTTGCGCATAAATGGGGTGAATTCTATCTTCCCTCAAAACCTCTATGTCAATATAATGATAAGGAACTGCTTGATGCTTCGTGTCTTGTGCATGGCTGGGCAATAAGACCCGCAGGAACAGAAGGATACAGAACAGCCGAGGTCACAGCAGGAGGAGTTGATACAGACGAATTGTCATCCAAGACAATGGAGGCAAAGAAAGTTTCGGGCCTGTATTTTATCGGGGAGGTTGTTGATGTGACAGGACATCTTGGAGGATATAATCTTCATTGGGCGTGGGCTTCGGGCAGGGCAGCAGGGCAGTATGCATAATCCTCAAAACATATTAAGCAGGGACATGAATGCCTTCAAAGTATAAAGGAGATTCATGAAAAAAATTGTTCTTGCCTCAGCTTCACCGAGAAGAAAAGAGATTCTTGCTCTCAGCGGCCTGCTGTTCAGAGTTGAACCGTCTGACTATGAGGAAATTCTTGATAATGCAATCAAGCCCCATAATCTTGCAAAACGCCTTTCATTAAAAAAGGCGAGGGCTGTTGCAGGCAAATACAGGGATGCGCTAATCATAGCAGCGGATACGTTTATCGTCTTCAGGGGAAAACTTTTAGGGAAGCCGCATACATCTAAAGAGGCTCGGAATATGCTTGCCATGCTCAACGGCAAATCCCACTCAGTCATCACCGGTTACACAATTCTTGACACAGGGACAGGGAAGAAAATCACCCGCTCAATAGAGACAAAGGTATGGTTCAAGAAAATGTCCTCTCAAGAGCTTGACGCTTATGTTGCCACAAGGGAGCCCATTGGCAAGGCAGGAGCATACGCTATACAAGGCCGCGCTGCGATGATTGTGAAGAAGATAGAGGGAGATTATCTGAACGTTGTCGGGCTTCCGTTGTTTAATCTCGCCGATAGCCTGAAGAAATTCGGGATTAATTTATTGTCAGGCTGGCGTTCAAACCAACACTTTTTATTCTAACGGGAAGTTTTGTTGTACTTTATGGAAATCTTGTATTCTATCCGTGCGTGGCCTGAGGAATCTTTTCCAGCGCAGGCAAGTTCCCCTTTAGCTGATTTAAGGCGGCCTTTTACCATTTTTGCAATAACAGACTCCAGGTTAAAGCCTACATCTACACAATCACGTTTCATGCATTCCATCTTAAAATATGTATTGCTGTTAGGAAAGAAATTGACTGTACGCTGCATAATCACCTGGCCGCTGCTTCCACTATAGTAGTTCATGGCGACAATGACAGATGCAACGTTCGGATAGCGTTCAGACATCAGTCCTGAATCAGCTTTCTGCTGCTTTATTTGCAGACGTTCAGAATTCTTTAGCTTACTGTTCATATGTATTTTGTATTTCCTCTCAAAAAGCAGAGCCCCCTGAATTGAACTTTCAGAAGGGCACAAATAAAAAAACCGCAAAGCTAAAAGTCTTTGCGGCCTTTAATGGTCTAAAAACTTCTGAAACTCTGCGATAATGTTAACACGTCTGCGGATAATTAGCAACAAAATAATTTTAAGCGAATTGACTCACAATAAATGTTACCGGAGTAAAGGATAAAAAGGAATCGT
>CAZHHV010000117.1:5820-6821 GCA_964532335.1 uncultured Nitrospiraceae bacterium | reverse complement strand
CTCAATTGGTTCAAAATCTATGTAATACGGTGCCAAATCGTTTATAATTACCTAATTTTAATATAGATTCAGACTGCAACTCTTGCTGCCTCTTTTTTCTTGATGCCTTTCCCATGAATAACTATAACACTTCTCATTTTTATGGTTCAATGAAGATTATTAACAATGAGGCGCTCTCCTCAGTTTTTACCGAAAAATACTCCCCTTAAAATTCCTTGAATAAATTGGTATATATCCTTTATTATTAAAGATAATAATGGAGGGGATTTATGGTATCAAAGGAGCAGATAGAAGTTGTTCTTGAAAAGGTAAGAGCAGGGCTCAGGTCTGAGGGCGGAGATATAGAGTTTGTGGATATAAAAGATAATGTCATGTATGTAAAACTGAAGGGCGCATGCGGGACATGTCAGATGTCCACGCTTACGATGAAGAACTGGGTGGAGGCAACTATCAAGCGCGAAATCCCTGAGATTACCGCTGTTCAGGCAGTCTGACCTTGCCGGGAGGGACAGGTAGATGACAAGACGCAATTTTATTTTTTCCCTTCTGTCTCTTAAAGTATTTCTTTCCTCATTTTTCTACTCTAAAAATGCGCACGCCTCTGACCCTGTTGATGTCAAAGATATAAGGCAGTGGTCGTCAAAAGGATACACAAGGGTGGCTGTTGACCTTTCTGCACCTGTTGAGTTCTCAAACAAACGAATCTCAAATCCTGACAGGCTTTATTTTGACCTGAAAAACACTAAAATCTCAAAAGAGATAAATACCACGCTTCCTGTCGGAGACGGCATATTAAAGACAGTAAGGGCAGGGCAGTTCAATCAAGATACTGTGAGAGTAGTGTTGGATTTGGAGGAGATAAGTGATTTCAAGGTATTTATCCTTGATGACCCTGCAAAACTTGTCATTGACGTTTATGGCCATGAAAAGGCTACCAATACTCACGATCTGGCGTCTGCTGTAAAGACCATTGTGCTTGACCCCGGACATGGCGGGCACGA
>CAZHHV010000117.1:4397-5810 GCA_964532335.1 uncultured Nitrospiraceae bacterium | reverse complement strand
AAAACTAAAAATATAGTTCCAGCCTTGACAATAATAGTTCTCGATCCGGGGCACGGCGGCCACGATCCCGGAGCAGTAGGCCCCAACGGGCTTTATGAAAAGGATGTTGTTCTGGATATTTCCTTAAAGCTTAAGAAAGTTCTCTCGGAAAACCAGGCGTTTAAGGTCTTTCTGACAAGGGAAAAGGATATTTTTATTCCGCTTGAAGAAAGGACTGCCTTTGCAAACAGCAAGAACGCAGACCTTTTTATATCAATACACGTAAATGCAAGTCCTAACAGAAGCGCGAGGGGCATTGAAACATATCTCCTTAACTGGACGAACGATGAGGAATCCATAAGGGTTTCGGCGAGAGAGAACGCAATATCCATTAAAAAAATGAAGGCCCAAATGAATAAATTTAAGAGTGAGGTAAGCGTAATACTCGGTGACCTTATGAGGGATAATAAGAGAGACGAATCCATAAAGCTTGCAAATTATATTCAGAACTCTATCATATCGGGGTTGGGTGAAAATTATAGTGAGGTCAGAAATCATGGCGTCAAGAATGCCCTCTTTTACGTGCTTTTCGGCGCAAAGATGCCCTCTGTTCTTGCTGAGGTTTCATTCATAAGCAATCCTGTGGAGGAAAAACTGCTTTCAAAGGAGGATTACAAAACTCATATTGCAAAGGCAATGGCTGACGGCGTTAATACCTATGCGGCTGCAATGCCCTCAGAGCAGAAAGTTGCAGGGCTTAAGAAATCCGCCGGGACGGGAAAATAATTTTGTCTCCTGAATTAAAAATTATTCTGTACATAGTTTTTATTATTTCCCTCTTTTTAATGGCAAGCCCTCCAGTCTATGCCTTAGTGCTGTTTTTCATTTTGCTTTTGCTGGTAAGGATTCCTTTTGCGTCCCTTAAGAGCGGGTGGCTGCCAATAAGTTTTTTCCTTGCATTTACCTTTCTAAGCAATGTGTTTTTCAGTCATGGAAAGATTTTATACAGCATCGGTTCTATAGTAATCACAGAGGAAGGATTCCATCTTGCCGCAGTAAGGACTCTGCGAATATTCTTTATGGTTGCAGGAGCAAAGATACTTACTGCAACAACGCCGCTTGAGGTTATGGTGGAAGCTCTCAGGAAGACCCTAAGTCCCCTTGAAAAGATAGGCATGCCTGTGGGTGATTTTTTTTCCGTAATGGGGTTAACTCTTAAGTGTTTTCCAAGGCTTAAGGACTATCTGGCAGAGAATTACAGGAATCATAAGAACAATACTGAATCAAAGGGGTTTTGGGGAAGGGTAAATATCGTATCGTCTTTTCTTTTGCCTATGTTTATACAGAGCATACAGTCACCGGAGATATTTTTTCAGGAACGGGAGGATAGACCTGATAAGGCAACGTGTGTTTAACATCCCAGTTGCAAAAGAA
>CAZHHV010000117.1:0-4387 GCA_964532335.1 uncultured Nitrospiraceae bacterium | reverse complement strand
CAATACTGAATCAAAGGGGTTTTGGGGAAGGGTAAATATCGTATCGTCTTTTCTCCTGCCCATATTCATACAGATTATTCAGTCGCCGGAAATGTTTTTTAAAGAAGAAAAACAGGAAAAGGCAACACGTGTTTGACGTTTGCACACTGTTATTATCTGCCGTTGTGGTCAAAGCTTAATTCAAAAACCTCCATATGCGTGAAGTCCTGAGAGTAATGTATTCGTCATAAATAAAAAGATTATAGCGGCTAATTGAATAGAAGCGACAACTAATCCTGTAATCCTATCAGGAACAGATATGGTCAGGTATGTGGTAGCGATAATCATAAGAACCAAGAGAATTAATGGCCAAGTTTCCTTCGGATCCCAGCTCCAGTAAGCCCCCCAGACATCATTAGCCCAGATAGCTCCCGAGATAATACAAAAAAAGAATAGAGTAACAGCGAGCAGTTGTAAACTCATTATTATCTTCGGGAATAAGATGTTCTTCGGCAGCCTCACGATGCATAAAATAAATATTGCCAAGGCAAATGAATAGGCTATTATGCCCAGTGGAACATGTATGTAAAGCCATGTTGAACCTAATACCGGAACAAGCGGCTTATGATTACTGTAAAAATAACCAAGAAGACCGATTGAGACTATTAAACTAAGGACGTACCCAAATTTACCATATTCCTCTGTAAATCTTTCAGAATAAGAATTTTTTTCGCTGGCTAGTCGGCGTGACGGTAAAAAGGAGACGGCTATAAACGCAGGCACGGAAGCAAATAAGCTAAGATTGCCCAGATGACCACGTTTCTGTTTTTAAACTTTGCTGTTTTTATTACACAGTATATCGGTGCCAATAAAATAAATAATGAAAGTGGCAATCCTACAAGTAGTGGCATTAAAGAGCGCATTTAAGTTCCCCCCTTCAAGTTTTAATGGTCGCTGTCCCTATTTTCTCCTATTTTCTCCTAGACCCCTTTCCTTTCTCCTCATTTGACATTCTTTCTCCCTTTCGCCTGCTGTTATCTGCCTGTTGCGGGCAATTCTTGTTTATGTTGCTTTCTAAAAAATAAATCTGTTCCCTTTTCTTTTGCCATTGTTATATTGCAAGACCTGAACCCTTTCCTTTGGTTTTAAAGAGTTGAATTCAATATCAACTCCTTTCATTGCTATGGATGAGGACGGGACAAGCACCTCCAGTGTTTTCACTCCCATTCGCCGATTAATATGAAAGGCGCCCAGAAGAAAGGGTGGGCGGTGCTGGTCTGAGTTTTCTTATCCCTTCCGACTATCTTCACGCCACGGCTGAGATCATCTGATATTAAACTTTGATTTTTTAATTCCTGCTTGGCCAGCCTGAGAGCCTCTTCCTTGGACCTTCCATGTTTCATCAGATGAGAGTAGAAGCTCTTCATCAAGACTGCCGTGGAATTCGATTCCACGCTCCAAAGGCTCACGATTACCGATTTGGACCCTGCAAGCATGAATGCGCGGCTCAGGCCCACGACACCCTCTCCTGCGATTTCTTTTCCAAGGGCCGTCTTGCAGGCCGACAGGACGACCGCATCGGCATTCAGCTTTAATTCCAGGATTTCGCTCATCTTCAGGAAACCGTCCTCAGGATTGCGGTTTCCCGGCTGGGTAAGTACCAGCGCCGGTTCCAGGATATAAGGTATGTCACCACTCAAAATGCCGTGAGTGGCAAAATGGATAAAACGATAATTGCCGAGATTGGATTTTAGGAGTTCGCTCTTAGTAGCGTCCATATCCAGTTTGATATTAGGATTATTTGTTTTATACCCGAAGAGTTCCCCGATTCTTAAGACCTCGTCCCTTGTTTCGAGAAGGCGGGGTAAAAAGAAGCCGCTCTTGATTACGGCGCTGCGCAAATTTAGACCGGGCGTTTTATCTGCTGCAGCCACGACAATTTTTTCGGACTTTTTCAGGCTGTAGCGTGAATCCGAATCATCGTATACAGGGTCGCCGAGCGCAAACAGGGGGTTCGATAATTTAGGGATTTCCTTGAACCGCCTCATGGTCGCCATTACCGAGGCGGAAGGATAATAGCTGATCTTGAATTTCTCTCCCACGTATTGAACCGTGTTTGGGGTTTTGCCTACGGTTAATACCTCAAAGGGAAGAATGTTAAGCACACTGTCAGGCGTTATTATTATATTTTTGGCGGGGTCAATCCTGCTGAGAGCTTCTCCAAGCAAGAGCTTACCTATGGCCTGCCCTTTCTCCGGGTCGAAACTGCCGGGATTTTCCAGAAATCCCCTGAATTCCATGACTCTCCGGATGAGTTCCTCTCTGCTCACGGCAATTTCGATAGCAGACGTTTTCTTGCCTTTTTCAATTATCCAGAGATATGTTTTCCCTGGATTCACCTTATACGCCAAAAGCACCTCGTTGATGCGCAATGGAATATTCGCGGCAGTGACTGGTTCCGGATAGCGGATGGATGCATAATCCGGATAATCTTTCCGTAATTTTACGATCAACGCATCAAGTTCACTTTTTGATTTTTTCAGGAGCTCTTTCTGGGATTTCGACTGGCCGCCCCCAGCAGCCTGGATAGAGGCAATGGTGCTGAGCAATTTCTTTTCCTGTTCGGCCAATTCCTTGGGGATTCTGTCTGCCAGTGTTCCCGTTTTGGTTTTTGAAAGAAGTTCTATAAAGGATCTGGCCTTTGTGCTTTCAGCGTAAAAGAAGGCTAATTCTACAGGGGATAAGCCTGCTTTGTGGAACATTTCATTAAGGCGACTATCATCAAGAGTTTTGTCTCCTACAATGAGCAGAATATCTATGGCATGTTCATAGGCAGCTATTTTGTTGGCAAGGAAAAATGATCTAAACTCTGTTGAACTCAGTTTTCCTCTCAAATCTTCAATGAATCTGATTGCGGTGTTGTAGTAGAGAAGTGCCTGGGTATTCCTGTTTTGCTCTTCGTTCAAAAGCCCCAGCCCATAATTTGCATACATCTGTTTTTCGGGATAATAAAGGTCCATGACCGCTAATAGGCCGAGCCCTTCCTTAAATACCCTGGCGGCATCATCGTATTTCTTCAAAGACACCAGACAAAAGCCGATATTGTTGAGAATATCCGCAGCATCTGCCGTGTTGAAACGTTTCCGTGCGAGGTCCAGCGCGTGCTGATAATTGGCAATCGCCTCTTCATATCGGCCAAGGCCCAAAAGGGTAGTACCCATGGATGAATATACCGACTGCTGCAACTTGTCATCTTTGTCGTTGTTTATGCTGGAAAGCAACTTGTTGAATATTTCCAGCGCCTGCGATAAATCGCCCTTTTGTGCGAGGTTCTCACCCATGTTGAGCGCAACAATGGGGTAGTTGCTTCCTGTATTGGGATTTTTCTTTGGGCTTGCCGCAAGGATCTCTATGGCTTTGTCTGTATCGCCGATTCTTTTATAGCAATTTGCAATGCCGATGGTCGCCAGAACGATTCCATAATTGTATCCGTTGATTTTTGCAGCGGATAGAGATTGGTTAAAGTAATCAAGCGCCTTGTCGTATTCGTTTTTTTCGAGATAGGCACTGCCGATATATCCGTAAATATCAGAGGTCTTTTCCCCGTCAGCAGAATAAAATATCAATGCCTCGCGCATGGAGGATAGGAACTTGTCAAAAGAACCTTCGCGCAGGTAGTCCAGGCCTTCCTGTGTGAGGATATCTCCCTTGCTCTTCGTGGCGGTCAGGAAGAGGGGGTGGAAGTGGGCAAGACCTTCAGACTTGGTTAGCCCTTGCGTGGGTCCGCAACTGCTGGTGCAGAGTACCATGATAATTAACAGCCATCGTCTCATACCTATCTCGTGCTCCTAATCTTAATCAATAAAGTTCATCAAGCTTCCGGGAAAATTCCATAAGGAGCTTGTCTATGGCCTCGTTTACCGCGTAGTGCGCCATATCATAGTTCGTTTCCATCTTGAATTGATTTAACATGCTTCTGCTCCCATCAGCCTCGATGATGAAACTGCGCTGCCGCCGCCCGTCCCCGGCGAAGATTTCCGTTTCCAGCTCCACAGCGGCGGTATGAGAACTCATCCCGGTAAAAGGGGGCGAATACTTGAAGGATTTGATCCGGGGAACAAAATAAAGGTCGACATCGTGGATTTCGCTTACATCGCGAGCAACGGCGACGTTTCCGAATTTGCTGGAGACAATCACGTAAAGGGCTTGGGACAGATTCTTGCCGACATCTATTTCTCCTTTCACATTCGACATCAAGAACGCTTGTTTACCCGTCTCAAAGGCGTATTTGTAATTGGTGAACCGGTCGTTGAGAAGAAGCCCTGCTTTCAGGGAACTTTTCTTCATATTCTCCGTCGAGATTTTTGGCTCAACCGAAATTTTCCGCATATCAATGGTGCCACATGCG
>CAZHHV010000116.1:0-6828 GCA_964532335.1 uncultured Nitrospiraceae bacterium | reverse complement strand
AGATTGGGCCCTCTTCGAGGGTAGGAGGTCCTGAGGCGTCGGGTTTGGCGACAACAAAAGAGACCTGCCGAATATTCTTCCCGTTGACGAGTTGAATAAAGACCTGAACAGCAAAGCTTATATATATCTTGAGGCAGAGGCAATTAACGGTAAAGGCGTAAAGGAAACCTTTCAGACTGTCACAAAACTGCTTATCAAAGACCTTTCAGAAAAGTATAAGTTTGATATTCAACCGCCCACGCAGCCTGAAGAGCCATCCTCTACAGTTTCAGATGAAACATTCATGTCTCAAATAGACACAAAGAGCAATGAAAATGTCATTCCTGCGAAAGCAGGAATCCAGAGAGATAAGGAACTGGATTCCCGTTTACACGGGAATGACGAATTAGAAGTATTTTCAGGGCAAATAACAGAACAGCCTATTCCATCAGAGGAAACAACGGGTCATTCACTCTCTCAGGAACCGCCAGAAGTTGCTGTTGCAGAGGAACCCGCACAACCCTGCCTGCCTCAGCAGGAACAGGTATTTTCGGAAAAAGACATGCGGGAATTTGAAAAGCCAAAAACCGGGGAACTACCTGCATATTCATCAGAACAGCTTGACACGATAACAGAAAGCCTCAGAGAAAACACCCATACGCTTGCCGGCATAAAATCAACAATTAATGAACTCCTTGATGAACTTAAAAAATCAAGAGAAGAACAGAAAGAGATTCTGACTATACTCAGAGGAATAAAAATAAATGAGACAATAGAAAGAATGAAAGAAAAAGAGAAAAAAGGCTGGCTCACAAAATAAATTCACAGCCTCTCCAGTGTCCTTATCAATGCCTCTGCTTTTTTTAGACTTTCATAATATTCTTTTTCAGGGTCAGAGTCTGCAACAATGCCTGCTCCTGCCTGAACATACGCAAATCCATCCTTGATAACAAACGTCCTGATTATAATATTCAGGTCCATACTGCCTGAGAACCCTATATAACCAAAAGAGCCTGTGTACGGGCCTCTTGAGACAGGTTCAAGCTCATCAATTATCTCCATGCATCTCACTTTAGGAACGCCTGTTATCGTCCCTCCGGGGAATGCCGCTTTTATCGCATCAAAGCAATTTTCCCCTGAAGCGAGATTGCCTTTTACATTGGAGACAATATGTATCACATGGGAATAGTCCTCTGTTATCATAAGCTCATCCACATGAACACTTCCGTAATCAGAAACCCTTCCTATATCATTCCTTTCAAGGTCAATGAGCATTATGTGTTCTGCCCTCTCCTTCTCATTCAGCAGCAGCTCGGCGCGTATGAGCTCATCTTCTTTCATATCCCTGCCTCTCGGTCTCGTGCCAGCTATCGGCCTTGTCTCAATAACACCGCCTTTGACCTTCAACAATCTCTCAGGGGAAGAACTGACAATCTGATAATCTCCGAAATCAATATAACCTGCAAACGGAGACGGATTAATTGAACGGAGTATCTCATAAAGACTCCATGATTTAATATTTTTGATATCGGCTGATACCCTGAGCGAAATGTTTGCCTGAAAAATATCTCCGGCAGCGATATACTCTTTTGCCCTTTTTACAATATCCATGTATTGTTCTTTGGACATTTCATGTTTCAGCGTAGAGATACTACCCCTCCTATCCTCCCATTGCCAAGGGGAGGAAAAAGGTGGGCTCACTTCCGTACTTCTGCACTTCAGAACTTCTGCTCTAATTTTTTCTATCTCCTGCTCCGCCTCATCATATTTTTCAGCCCAGTCAACATCCACCTCTCCGTAACCCAATTCCGTATCCCTGGCGCCGGGACAGACAACAATCCATGCCTTCTTATTAAGATGGTCAAATGCCATCAGCTTATCAATCATAAAAAAATGAGCATCAGGAATTTTAAGATCGTCTTTTGTTGTTTTTGGAAGCTTCTCAAAATATTGCACAAAATCATAACTTAATAATCCAACAGCTCCCCCCTGAAAAGGAGGAAGCGCTTTCAGGGGAGCCTGCCTGTACGCATCAACAAGCGATTTAAGCCTTGTAAGCGGATTAGAAGAAGATACAGCCCTTTTGTCTTTAGTGTTTATCTCGACAGCGCCATCCTTTACCTTGAATGTTAAGTATGGATCAAACCCTATGAAAGAATAGCGGGCAATATTTTCAGGCCCTTTGACACTTTCAAGCAGAAAGCTGTTTGGGGATATCAGGGATTCATAAACCAAATGCGGAGGAGAATAAGGGATTTCACTGTAAACTGGAGGTATTTCTCCGTATTTTATAAATTTAAGGAAGTTTTTTTTAGAAGAAGTGGTCATTGCAAAACCCTTTTGTTTCTGTCACTCCCGTCTGTCGGGAGTCCTTCAGAAAAAAGATTCCGGACAAGCCGGAATGACAGTAGAAGGTCATTGGACAACTCTGTTAAGCTGTAAGCATCTCCAGCGATATTAACTCTACTGCCTTGAGCGGATCGCTGTGATTTAAGATTGACCTTCCCATCACAATATAATCAGCCCCTTCCCGTAATGCCTGCTTCGGCGTCATTGTCCTGTGCTGGTCATCAGGAGGATGCCATGACGGCCTTATGCCAGGCGTAACAATAATAAATCCCTTGCCGCAGTGATTTTTTATCTTTGACACCTCATGCCCTGATGCTACAACACCATCCAGACCTGCCTTGAGCGCAAGCGCGGAAAGATGCCTGACATGTGTGTTAAGGCTGTGCTGAATCCCAAGCTCTGCCTTGAGGACATCCTGAGACATGCTTGTCAGGACAGTAACGCCAAGAATTTTGGGTTTTGGCAGATTCTCTTTAAGGCAGAGTTCAACCACAGAGTCCCTGCACATCTTCATCATATCAAGCCCGCCTGATGCATGCACGTTAAACATGTATACGCCAAGCCTCGCGGCGGCAACTGCAGCCTTTGCCGCTGTATTGGGAATATCGTGCAATTTAAGGTCAAGAAAAACCTTTTTTTTCCTCTTATGTATTCCCTGCACTATCTTGGGCCCTGCGGATGTAAAAAGCTCCAGCCCGACCTTGTATATCTCTATCTGCTCTCCAAATTTATCAACAAGTTCAAGAGCATATTCAGAATCAGGAACATCAAGCGCTATTATTAATTTTTCTCTCCAGGGCATTATTCAATCCTCAAAAATCCCCCCTTGCCCCCCTTTGCTAAAGGGGGGATGGGGGGATTTTCATATTCCATTGTGAGCAGATGGTTCATGATGTTACCTTATGTCTTTGAAAGGGTTATCCCCTTCTGTGCCTGATACTTCCCTGCTTTATCAGCATAAGAAGTCTCGCACATCTCTGATGCTCCAAGAAATATAAGCTGGGCCAGCCCCTCATTTGAGTACAGCTTTGCGGGGACAGGCGCCGTGTTTGATATTGAGATGGTTATGTAGCCTTCCCACTCAGGCTCCAGCGGCGTTACGTTCACAATAATTCCTGAGCGTGCATATGTTGATTTTCCAAGGCATATAACGAGCACGTCTCTCGGAATCTTGAAATATTCCAGAGAGCGTGCAAGGACATACGAATTCGGCGGCATTGTGCAGACATCGCCCTTGAAATCAGCAAAATGCGCCTTGTCAAAATTCTTAGGGTCGATTACAGCATTTTCCTTAGAATCAAAAACCTTAAACTCATCGCATAATCTCATGTCATAGCCGTAAGAACTCACGCCGTAAGAGATAACGCCTTTCCTCACCTGATTCCTGTCAAAAGGAGCTATCATCCCCTTCTCAGCCATTTCTATTATCCATCTGTCGTTCTTGAGCATGTTTTAGTTAGTATCTATTAGTTGACAGCCAATTAAAAATTCTTCAAGCTGCAGAAAGCTCGGGGAGTTTGAACTCTATCTTCTTTCCCATTACAGTAGATGCCTCTATGACTTCAATCCCAATGAGCTTATCATCTTTATCAATATCTGCATGCACACCGGGACTGACAGTAATGGTTTTTGCCGCCTTTATCTCAGGTTCAGCAAAATATATATATAGCAGGTCTCTCTCAGGATCATATTCGATTTTCATATTTAACTCCTCCTTGAAAACTTGCCATATCTTGCCTTGGCAGTTAACAGCACAAACCTGTCATCCTTGTATTTATAATACACCGTTACTTCTTTTTCTTCAAAGAATTTTCCTTCCCACGCTGCCTTGTACGGAAATATAAAGACCTTCCCTAATGTTCCCTCTTTTGAATCCTCCGCATCCCAGCCTTCATTCAAAGTCTCTTCTATTTCTTTTGCTGTAATCCCCCTCTGCATCATACGAGATTTAATATGAGAGTGAATATCGGATTCCCTAATGCTTATCTTTGAACCCATACTGCGTAATTATAACATGGGAGGGAATAAGTATTGGTTTTAATAAAGGCTGGGCTGGCAGATTAAGATTAACTGTCTCTTACTTCACCCTCACCCTCACCCTAACCCTCTCCCGTCAAGGGAGAGGGAATATTTTGGGAAACCAGAAAATAGAATTTTAGAAATCAGCAAATAACTACTTCGCAGGGAGAACCAGACGAAACCCGCTGTGGAAGAACCGAATCGTCGGCACGTTCCTGCCACGGTGCGCCGCCTCCGCGTACCTCGAATCGCTAAACCAAGAACCGCCGCGAAACACTTTTCCTTTTCCGCTTGATGGTCCGGTAGGATTATTCTTTGGGCTGTTCTTATAATAGTCAGAGTCATGCCAGTCAGATACCCACTCCCTGACATTTCCGCTCATGTCATAAAGTCCAAGTCCATTAGGTTTTTTCTGTCCTACAGGATGTGTTCTGCCTCCTGAGTTTTCGTCATACCATGCGTAATCTCCAAGTTCTGATTCATTGCTTGAGCCTGCATATTTCTCGTTCTTCCCTCCGCTTCTTGCCGCATATTCCCATTCTGCTTCAGTTGGAAGGCGGTAGTTCTTGCCTGTCTTCTGATTTAGTTTGTTTATAAAGTCCTGTATGTCATTCCAGCTTACACTCTCAACAGGGCAGTTGTCCCCACAGTCTGAGAAACGAGATGGATTGTTTCCCATTATCGCCTTCCACTGTCCTTGTGTCACTTCATATTTCCCCATATAAAAGTCATCTACACAGACTTCATGGGCATTATAGCTCTTCACCATCTGATAACATCCGCCTTTGACAAAGACAAATTCCATGTTTGTTGTGAGGTCTGTGAACGCCCCCCTTTGTTCCCCATTGCCAAGGGAGGGAGTGGTTGATATGAATGAAAGGATAAACAGGGCTATTAAAATCTTACGCATTTTAACCCTCCGGCGCTGCTTTTTTACCGTTGAATATACTGAAAAAACAATACTGAAAGACGGCAAGTTAAGTCAAGGTAAAATTCACATTGCATAAGGTGAGCAGCAATGCCCCTGCAATTCACAAACAGATAGAGGGGCAGATTTTTGTCAACAAATGAGTTTTTATGATATATTAATGACATACCATTTTTTAAGGAGGAAGAATATGGGACTATGGGACAGGGTTAAAAAAGACATCCAGAAAGGCGTTGATGAGAGCATTGCTGCTGTAAGAAAGGGAGCTACGGTTGCTGTTGAAAAGGCTGAAGAACTCGCTGAAGAAGGAAAAAGGAGATACAAGATTTTTGAACTTAAACAAAAGGTGCAGTCAAATTTCACAGAACTCGGCGGGAAGGTTTATGACCTTGCTTCAAAAGGCTCCAAGAATCCCCTCCTTGACGCGAAAGTGATATCTGCTATCAAGGGAGTAAAAAAACTTGAAGCTCAGATTGCGAAGCTTGAAAAGGCAGCCGGTGCATCGGCGAAAAAGGGCAAGAAAAAATCAAAAAGAAAATAACGAATAGCAAATCAAAAAATATAAAAAAGGCCGACCCCAAAATTCACAGTAAATGTCCAGCGACAATCTGTGCCAACATATTATGCCGGCTGAGGAAAGCGGGATGCGGGGGATTTGTAGGTTGTCCGGGATTTATGTCAAAATAGAATTGAAAAATCCAACAGCTTGCCGCCGGATACCTGAATAATCTAAATATACTTGTCATTCCTGCGGAAGCAGGAATCCAGAGGGAAAAGACTGGATTCCGCATCTCTACGAGTCGTAGACAAGCGCGGAATGACAAAACTGGAGGAGATGTGATGAGAAAATTTATGTATGTTGTATTCGCCCTTGTGCTTTTGAGCGTTTCAGGCTGCGGTTATAACACAATGCAGGCAAATGAAGAAGCGGTAAAGGCAGCGTGGGGTGATGTTGAAGCATCATACCAGAGGAGAAATGATTTAATACCGAATCTTGTAGAGGTTGTGAAGGGATACGCCAAACATGAAAGAGAAACACTTACCGCAGTTACAGAAGCAAGGGCAAAGGTTGGGTCAATACAGATGTCAAAAAGCATGCTTGATAACCCTAAGGCATTTACTCAGTTTCAGGAGGCGCAGGGAGCTTTAAGCAGTGCGCTTTCAAGGCTGATGGTTGTAGTAGAAAAATATCCTGATCTCAAGGCAAACCAGAACTTCAGGGACCTTCAGCACCAGCTTGAAGGAACGGAGAACAGGATAAATGTTGCGCGCACACGCTACAACAAGGCTATTGAGATCTTCAACACATCAATCAGGATATTCCCGAATAACATTACGAACAAGCTGCTGCTTCAGCTAAAACTGAAGGAGCCATTTAAGGCAGAGGCCGGGGCTGAAAAGGCGCCGCAGGTAAAATTTTAATTTTGAGCTTTTTAAACAGAAACACAGGGCATAATATTTTCACTCATTCTTTGAGGAGCATATCCCGTATCTGTCATTCCGGCTTGTCCGGAATCTTTCCGAAGAAGGATTGCCGACAAGCGGCAATGACA
>CAZHHV010000115.1:0-6846 GCA_964532335.1 uncultured Nitrospiraceae bacterium | reverse complement strand
CAAAGGTTAAAGCAGTTGCTGAGGATGTATCTCATCCTTTTTCTTGTTCTTTTCATAGGAATTTATTGGAGATACAGCATTGCCGGATTAGAAAAAGAATTATTTTATCTGGGGCTTGTTTGTATACTGGTTCTGCTGCCTCTTGAGATTGAAAGGTCTCTCAGGTTTAGATACATAAGAAATACGTATGGCAAGGATCCGGAGAAACTGGAACGAATCTGGAAAAAGATGATGTTTGTGTGGCATATCGTCCTTCTTTCTGCTCTTACTGCCGGAACTTATTTGCAGTATGCCATGGTCTTTAAGTAGATTCCGGATGAAAATTTGTCTTATTGACCCTCCTCTTCCTTATGGCAGTCCGCCCCTTGCTCCTTTAATTTTAGAGTATTTAGGAGGGCTGACCAAAAGGGTGATGCCCGAGGCAGAAATTGAACTTTTAGACCCTAAATTTCGTCCTTTCTCCGTAGAACAAATTGAGGCGGATTTGGTAGGCATCTGCGGCAGCCGAATTATTACTCTTCCATGGGTTTACCGTACCGCTGATGCTTTAAGGAAGAGAGGTATGCGTGTTGTTTTAGGTGGATTTAATCCCACGGCTTTACCGGAAGAAGCAAAAGAACATGCCGATGCGGTGGTAATCGGTGAGGCGGAGTCGGTCTGGAATGAAGTTATAGAGGATGCACGGAGAGGCAAATTGAAACCTTTTTACTACGGTAGACCTCTACCCTTAGATAATCTACCTTCACCCTTACGTCTTCAAGGTTACAAATTTCATGCTATTTTTACCATGCGTGGCTGCCCTTACCATTGCAAGTTTTGCGCCCTTACCGGACTTTACGGAAAAACTCCGCGTTATCGTCCAATTGAAGAAGTAGTTAAAGAGGTTGATACTTTGCCGGGAAGTTTTTACTGGAATACAGACGGAAATGTTTGGGCGGGAAATGTCAAGCGAGCAATAGACCTTTTCACTGCGCTTAAAGGGTCGAAGAAAAAGTGGTTTGGTTTTGGCGACCTCAAGGCAGTAGGGACTCCTTTGGGAGATGAACTGCTTAAAGCGGCAAAGGAAAGCGGCCTTCTTTCCCTTTGGGTAGGATGTGAAGATAAATTTTCGGGAGAGATGGAAAAGAGCAAGGAAGAAGCAATTAAAAAAATAAAGGACTACGGTATTGACCCGATTTTTGCCGTTATCTTGGGGAAAAGAACTGATAATTCAGACGCTTTTGAGAGAACAGTACAACTCGCTGACCGTCTGGGAATTATGATTCATCCTTTTCTTCTGGTTCCATACCCGGGAACCGAACTTTATGAGGAATATAAACCGTTTTTACTTAAAGATGGACAATGGGAATTTTATGATGGCGCACACGCGCTCTTTAGTCATCCACAAATGAGCGCCGAACAAAGAGAAGAAAAATTTTTTGCTATTGTTTTAGAGTTGTTTAGTTTGAAAAGGGTTTTCAAACATTTATTAGAAATTCCCCTGTCTGTTTTTCCGGCGGGACATTTTGCATTTTTGATGCGTGAATTTCCAATTCGCCGGGGGATGAAGATGGCCTATCAGAAATGGCTGCAAAATTCTAAATCCCAAATCCGATCCTGATTCAGGAGAGAACTTACTAAGGAGTTCATAAGTATGGAAACATTGAATGTAAAATCCCTCCTAACCTCCCTTTGCCAAAGGGAGGTATTACCCCTCTTTAGCAAAGAGGGGCGAGGGGAGATTTTATATAATATTTATGTTGTCTTACTTCTGCACTTATTGGTATTTAGATGATGGAGGAAGAGAAAAAGAAAAGCATTTTAGCAGTTCTCAATAATTTTCTCCATGACATAGCAACTGGACTCTGGTTGGCGTCTTTCTTTTTAGGTTTTGAGATCAACCGTCGCTGGGGGGGGCATAATCTTAATTTCAATCTTATAACCGAGATACAAAAATTTTTATTTACAATTTGGCTGATTGCTCTTTTGATAATTATTCTAACTGGGATTGTGAGAAGAAAAACCTACACCACCTATCTTTATGGTGTTGAGATAGAAACCAGAAGAAAAACAGTCCTCATTATCAAACATATTTTGTTTGGATTTCTTAGCTTAGGAGGACTTTATTTTTTTATCAAGTGGTTATAAAACTATAAAACTTAAACTTTTGAAACTTGAAAAATAGTGAGATAGCACAGTCAAAAGGGAAAGGTAATACCTGTGAGGTCAAAAAAAATTAAAGAGATAACGGATGATATGATAGGCAATGCAGATCCTGTTTGCACCTGCGCAAAAACCGTGGGAGATATGATAATCTATATGAATAAGGCTAAACAAAAAAAGCTCTCTATTAAAAAGACGCTTAATTCACTCAGGAAGGATGCAAATTCCCCTATTGAAAAGGCTTAAAAAAATACTCCTTATTACCCCTCCGTACCACTCAGGTGTGGTTGAGTGCGCAGGCGTGTGGCTGAACGTCGGATTTGTATATCTTGCCGGCAGCCTTCGCGCCGCAGGCTATGATCCGGTCATTTACGACGCCATGAGCCATTGGCACGGGTACGACGACATCCGGAGGCGGATTGAAGAGGAGCGGCCGGACGTGGTCGGAACAACGGCATTTACTGCTGAGATCGTGGATGCGCTTAAGGTCCTTAAACTGGCCAAGGAGATCAATCCCGATATCGTTACGGTGATCGGAAACGTCCATCCTACCTTCTGTTATAATGAGATTTTCAGGGACCATGACGATACTGTGGATTACATCGTTATGTGGGAAGGAGAAGAGACTCTCGTGGACCTCCTGAACTGCCTGTCAGCAGGCGACGATACTGTAAAGGTCCGGTCTATTGCCTTTTCCCGGAACGGCGTTGTTACCGTCACCCCGCCCCGTCCGTTCATCCATGACCTCAATAGTCTCCCCATGGCTTGGGACCTCGTGGACTGGCCCATCTACACCTACATGCCCATGGAAGGCTCCGTGCTCGCCATTGTAAGCTCCTCGCGGGGCTGCAGCCAGAAATGCAGTTTCTGTTCCCAGCAGCTTTTCTGGCAGCGCCGCTGGCGGGGCAGGAGCGCTGAAAATTTCGTAGGGGAACTCGAATACCTCCGCGATACCTTCGGCGTGAACGTGGTCATGATTTCCGACGAGACGCCGACCCTGGACAGGAAGCGCTGGGAGCGGATACTGGACCTTCTCATTGAACGGAAGGTCGGTACGAAAATCCTGATGGAGACGCTGGTGGACAATATTATCCGAGACGAAGACATCATGGAGAAGTACCGGGAGGCGCACGTTGACCATATTTACGTCGGTGTCGAAGCCACATCGCAGGCGACTCTCGATTCATTCAACAAGAACATCAAGGTGGAAGACTCCAAACGCGCCCTTGATCTGATCAACGCGCAGGACATCGTCTCCGAGACCTCCTTCGTGCTCGGCATGCCGGATGACACGGCCGAGAGCATGCGCAAAACCGTGGAGCTCGCCAAGTTCTACAACCCCGATCTTGCCTTCTTTCTCGCCATCGCCCCCTGGCCCTATTCGGAGATCTATCCCAGCCTCAAGGAGCATGTGGCGGTCAATGATTACAGCCGGTATAATCTGGTCGAGCCTATCATCAAGCCGAAGAACATGACCCTCGATGAAGTGACCGCTGAGTTGGGCAAGGCGTCACGTGATTTTTACATGCACAAGATGAACACCCTTGATACCATGAGTCCGAAGAAAAGGGAGTTTATGATCAAGGTCGTGCACATCATCTCCACAAGCTCCTACCTCGCAAAGACCATGAAGGGAATCATGCCGCAGGAAATACGGCAGATGCTCGAAAAGATCAAGTCCTGAGTTTCTCCCCTCTTCCGACTTCCTTGAAAATAAGAGAAAAATTGGCATAATTATGCCAATTTTTCGCCTATCCCCTGAAAATGGTCTCATTCAACCTGTTTCATTTTGCGCAACAAATGAGTAAAATCACGCAATCAGGCGCTTAAAATTAGCAGAGATGAAGCCAAAAGACATTGATTCCCCTGGGAATGAATTTTGCTTATCTCTTTTTGTAAATAGGTAAAGCTAAGGCAGGATAGTATGCGAGGAGAAGCGCCAGTTATAACCAGGCATATAAAATTGTAAACGACGCAATGACGATATTGGTGGTAGATGACGAAGAACTTATCTGCTGGGCATTGAAGAGGGCATTCGAAAAACATGCCGGGCATTCTGTTTGCTGTGTTTATACCGGTAATGATGGCCTTCAGAAGATTATGGAAAACCAGTACGATGTGATTATTACTGATCTAAAACTACCCGATATAAGCGGCGCTGAACTCGTGAGAAAGATTAAGGAATTGGGAATAGTTACCCCTGTAATAGTTATCTCATCATATCTTTCTGAAAATATTCTAAATGATATGCGGAAGCAGGGTGTTGTCAGATGCATAAACAAGCCCTTTCAGATGGGAGACATCCTTAACAGCGTTGAACAATGTTGCTAATAAGGCGTGATTTGTTCACGAAATAATAGTCACATTCCTTGCGCTCCTTGAGATTTTAAGGCTTCGACTTGCGAGAGCATATTCAGGGCAGAGAGTTCGGGAGGACTAAAGAGGGGCAGCGTTCTGCTGCCCCTCTTTAGTGGAATTACATCTTCAGATGATTATTTTTTCTTTCCGTATTTGTGAATGTTTTTTGCCTTTTTCGCTGCCCATTTTACATCCATGTTCTTATGGCAGTTGAGACAGGCAAAATCAAGGGTTATAAATGGCTTGGCAAATGTAGCCTTCTTGCCATTCACCTCTTCATCATAGAACATGCTTGCCTTCGCGTCTGTATTGATCTTAAAAAGGTGAGTCCTTACATCGCCTTCGGTTTTGCTTTTAGCTGTAGCAGACTTCGTGGCTCTCGCCATGTGGCAGTCTTTGCATGTTATTCCAACAGACTCCATTGCGCTGCCCTTAAAATCATCGGCCTGCTTGCTGTGGCAGGTGGTGCAGTCCATCTTTATGCTGAATTGCGCCCTCTTGTGCGGATTGTGACAGGTTACGCACTGCAATGCTTTATGCGGGCTGGCAAGGAATTCAGGATATTGCTCATGATGCTTAATAAAGCCTTTTGCAGCAGGGATTTTTTCGGGGTTCCCTCTGACATGGCACTGACCGCATAATGCTGCGGATTTATCAACCATTATCTTTGCCTTGTCTCCGCTTTTTACATGGTCGCCAGCCGGCCCATGACATGCCTCACATTGAACCCCAGGCGCTGCCCATGTGCCGGTTATGCCTTCAAGACCATCCTGATTGCCTTCTTTCTTGTAACCAGTTGTATGGCACCTGCCGCAGTCATATTTCTTTTTCTCTCCGGGATGATAATCGGACCATGTGCCTGTTTCAAGATTGTACTGGTTTTTTCCGGGAACATCCTTATTGGGACCGGTCATGGTTATGATGTAACCCTTCCTGTCCATATACCTTGATTTCTTGTGAGCTCCGCCTATCACATAGGAGATGTCATCCCATGAATAACCCTTCGGAAGCGGAAGCGCCCATTTTTTTGCATCCTCCGCCTTCTGTATTTTGTACGGATGCCCCGATACCCTAAAGTCATTATACTGGTCAGGATGACATTGGAAACACGCGTCCGACCCCACATATTCAGCGGCGTCTGAATAGCCGAATGACCAGCACAGTACAACTATGCACATAAGAAACATGATACATTTTCTCATCACTCTCTCCTCCTTTTTATGATTTTGTTACTCTCTACAAATTTATACAGCTTTCTAATAGTATAGTCAAGCCCCTGAACCGTTTTACAAAAGCCTCGCCTGAATTTACTATGGGGATTAATGTGTTATGGTATCCGTAATAAGGATTCGCATTCAATAGAAATGTTATTTACAGATTAGACATGTTCTGTGAAGAATAATTCACGGGGAGTTGTCCCTTGGATGAGATGTCATTGCGAGTCCCGATAAAATCGGGGCGAAGCAATCTCAAGAAAGAGCTTTTTCGCTAACGCTCAGAATGACAGTGTAAGGAAGAGTTTAATCGCTACATTATGCTGAAAGGTAATTCTCAAGAATTTTGAGGCAGGATAAAATTCTTTCCCCTTCTCCTGTCAGGGCATATAACTTGCTCTTATCCTGAGCTATCATGCCCGATTCCTTAAGCATCTTAAGATGGAAAACAACTTTTGTGTGGTCCTCTATGTCGAGTTCTCTAACAATTTCCATAAGGCGCATGCTTTTTCTTGACTGAAGCAGTCTGAGAATGTTTCTCCTTATTGGATTGGCTAAAGAACTCAACGTATAGTCAAGGTCCAGTTTTGTTATACCTTCTTCAAACCTGCCCTCCTCAATGACTCGTCTTATAGTAGTGAGGAGGTCGTCTATTCTAAATGGTTTTGATATATAGTCGCTTGCGCCTTTTTTTATGGCGTCTACCGCGTTCTCTACTGTTGCAAACGCTGTAATCATGATGACTCTTATTTTTGGTTTGATTTTTTTTATCTCTTTGAGAACGTCAATGCCGCTCATCTTAGGCATCATTATATCAAGGAGTGCGATATCAAAGTCTTTGGAGGCGATCTTCTCTATTGCCTCTTTTCCGGAGGGCGCCTCAGCTATGTAATAGCCTGCTCCCTTCAATATCTCAGAAAGGTTTGACCTCAATTCCGCATCGTCATCTACTATCAGTACTTTTTTCATGCCTTATCCTGCACTAAAGAATCCCCTCTACGAGCCATGGGCTGTCGGGAGCTTAACGATTGCCGTTGTGCCTTCTCCAAAATTGCTTGCCATCTCTATTGAGCCGTTATGCTGGTGAATAATGCTATAACAGATTGAGAGACCTAATCCAGTCCCTGAACCG
>CAZHHV010000114.1:0-6869 GCA_964532335.1 uncultured Nitrospiraceae bacterium | reverse complement strand
CAATCGGAGGCGGCAGGGCAGGCATAATCGAGACATCATTCAGGGAAGAGACAGAAACAGACTTATTCGGCGAACAGGTTGTGCTCTGCGGCGGCCTGACATCTTTGATTCAGGCAGGATATGAAACCCTGGTTGAGGCAGGCTATTCTCCTGAAATGGCATACTTTGAATGCCTGCATGAGGTAAAGCTTATTGTTGACCTCATACACGAGGGCGGCATATCCACAATGAGATATTCCATAAGCAACACTGCTCAGTATGGAGACCTGACAAGGGGGCCGAGGATAATAACAGAAGAAACCAAAAATGAAATGAAAAAGATACTCACAGAAATACAATCCGGCGTGTTCGCAAAGGAATGGATGCTTGAATGCAAGGCAAACAAGCCTGTCTTTAACGCTCTCACCAGAAAAGGCGAAGAACACTCGATAGAAGAAGTAGGCGCAAAACTTAGAGCCATGATGCCGTGGCTTAAAAAAGGCAAACTTGTAGATAAGTCAAAGGCATGAAACTCGCATCTGAGGGTTATCCATACATAATAATTTTTGCCGCCACAACAATTGTTGCTTTGTTATTAGGTGGAAAATGGATGGTAATAGTGCCATTCGTTATTACCGTTTTCATGTTTTACTTCTTCAGGGATCCTGAAAGGGAAATCCCGGAAGGAGAAGGGCTTTTTGTATCTCCGGCAGACGGCAAGATAATCTTAATAAAAGATGTTGGCAAAGACACTACCCCCCCCATCCCCCCCTTACTAAGGGGGGGCGAAGGGGGGGTGAAAAACACTGACAGGGGATTTATAGAAATAAGCATTTTCATGTCGCCGTTCAATGTGCATGTGAACCGTGCGCCATGTGACGGAAAAATCAAAAACATACAGCACAATAAGGGAAAATTCATGGCTGCATATAAAGACGATGCGTCATTCAGGAATGAAAATATTGAGATGACGCTCGAGACAAAATACGGCGATATGCTTGTCCGTCAGGTTGCAGGCTATGTTGCGAGAAGGGCAGTATGCAGGGCAAATGCCGGCGACAGCTTAAAACGCGGAGAGAGGTACGGAATTATTAAATTCAGCTCAAGGCTTGATGTATATCTCCCAAAAGAGACCGCTATTAAGGTAAAATTAGGCGATAGGGTAAAAGCAGGAGAAACTGTGATAGGGGTTATTGAATGAGAAAAGGAATATACATATTACCGAACAGCCTGACGATGTGCGGGATGTTTGCCGGATTTTACTCAATACTCGCAGCGCTGAAAGGCGACTATATCCCTGCTGCATGGGCCATAATGATAGCTGTTGTCTTTGACGGCCTTGACGGCTGGATTGCACGCCTCACAAACAGCACTACAAGGTTTGGAATAGAACTTGATTCCCTATCAGACCTTGTATCATTTGGAGTTGCTCCTGCTGTAATACTTTACAAATGGTCTCTTCTGAAGTTTGGAAGAATAGGATGGGCAGCAGCATTCCTTTTTGTGGCATGTGGCGCTCTGAGGCTTGCAAGGTATAATGTCCAGATGGGATCCACAGAAAAAAAATCATTTACAGGGATGCCTATCCCTGCAGCGGCATCCATTGTTGCAGCAACAGTTATCTTCTATCGGGAAATGAACTGGTCCAGTCCAAAAAGCGCTTTCATACTATTCCTTGCCTTCGTGCTTTCAATACTCATGGTCAGCACACTAAGGTTTCACGGCGCAAAGGAGCTTGACTTCAAAAAGAGGAAACCTTTCTGGATACTCGTTGCCATTGCTGTGGTCTTTGCCATTATGATCATGCATCCGGAGATAGCATTATTTGTTTTTGCAATGATATATCTAACTGCAGGCATAATAGAAAACTCATACATCTATTACAAAAAGTTTAAAAACTTACCGCTTACCGGGGGAAAACAATGAGGACAGTAAAAATATTTGACACAACCCTTCGTGATGGCGAACAGTCACCCGGCGCGTCAATGAATGTTGATGAAAAGCTCCAGGTTGCAAAACAGCTTGCGCGCCTCGGCGTTGACATTATAGAGGCAGGCTTTGCAATAAGCTCACAGGGAGACTTTGATTCAATAAAGAGAATCGGAGATGAGGTTGAAGGGCCTGTGATATGCAGCCTTGCACGGGCAAAAGAGGAAGACATAAAGAGGGCATGGGAGGCATTAAAGGATGCCCGCAAAAAGAGGATTCATACATTTCATTCTACCTCGGACATACACCTCAAATACCAGTTCAGGGTAAGCCGCGAAGAGGCATTAAAGAGGTCTGTTGAAATGGTAAGGCTTGCACGGAGTTTTGTTGATGATGTTGAATTCTCTCCGATGGACGCCACAAGGACTGATGTGAGTTATCTTCTTGATGTAGTTGATGCTGTTGTAGAAGCGGGCGCGGGAACAGTGAACATCCCTGATACCGTAGGATACGCAATGCCTGATGAATTCGGAAGACTTATAAAGGCGATAAAAGAGAGGATAGGCGACAGGGCTGTAATATCTGTCCATTGCCACAACGACCTCGGGCTTGCTGTTGCGAACTCCCTTTCCGCGATAATCAACGGCGCAGGACAGGTTGAATGCACAATCAATGGAATCGGAGAGCGTGCCGGAAACTGTTCCATGGAAGAAGTTGTAATGTCACTAAGGACACGAAGGGACTTTTTTAATGTGGACACTAACATAAACACCGAAGAGATAATCCGCTCAAGCAGGCTTGTGACAAAGATAACAGGCATACCTGTTCAGCCGAACAAGGCGATTGTCGGCGCAAATGCCTTTGCCCATGAGTCAGGGATACATCAGGACGGGCTTCTCAAGGAGAAAACAACATACGAGATAATGAGGCCTGAGAGCATCGGGCTTCAGAGCACAAAACTCGTGCTCGGCAAACACTCAGGAAGACATGCGTTTAAAGCAAGATTAAAAGAACTCGGGTATGACCTGACGCCTGAAGAAATCGAAAGCGCATTTGTAAAGCTAAAACATCTTGCGGACCAGAAAAAACATATCTTTGATGAGGACATAGAGACCCTTGTATCAGAAGAGGTATCAAAGACACCTGAAATATATCAGCTTGCCGGCCTTTCTGTTTCAAGCGGGATGAAAAAAGAACCGAAGGCAGCAATCATGATGAAGGTTAAAGGCAAGGTTGTAAGGAAAACAGCAATCGGCGACGGCCCTGTTGATGCAACATATAAGGCTATCGCCTCAATAACAAAGACAAAGAGCAAGCTCCTGAAATTTGAGGTAAAAGGCATTACCGGCGGGACTGAGGCGCTCGGAGAGGTCATGGTATCTCTCGAAGAAAATGGAAAGACCGTCAGAGGCAACGGCGCTGACACAGACATCATAGTAGCAGCGGCAAAGGCTTACATCAACGCTTTAAACAAACTGGCTGCGAGGAAAAAGTAAAAGATGACTATAACAGAAAAGATATTTGCTGCACATGCAGGAAAGAAAAAAGTTGAACCCGGTGAACTGATTAATGCAAAGGTAGATTTAGTACTTGCAAACGACATTACTGCGCCCATTGCAATTCAGGAGTTCAAGAAGATAGGCGCAAAGGATGTTTTTGACAGAAACCGCGTCGCATTCATCCCTGACCATTTCGCGCCGCAGAAGGACATAAAAGCTGCCGAGCAGTGCAAGATGCTCCGAGATTTCTCAAAAGAATATAATCTCGGCCTTTACTTTGAGGTTGGAAGAATGGGAATTGAACATGCACTTCTTCCTGAGCAGGGGCTTGTCGTGCCCGGAGATTTAGTTATCGGCGCTGACAGCCATACATGCACCTACGGAGCATTAGGCACATTCTCGACAGGCGTTGGCTCAACAGATGTTGCATCCGCAATGGCAACAGGCGAGTGCTGGTTCAAGGTTCCCGAGTCAATGAAATTCATATACTACGGCAAACTCAATAAATGGGTCGGAGGAAAAGACCTTATACTTCATACGATAGGCGATATCGGAGTTGACGGAGCCTTATACAGGGCCATGGAATTTGAAGGGGAAGTTATAAGCAGTCTTCCGATGTACGGAAGGCTGACAATGTGCAACATGGCAATTGAGGCAGGAGGAAAAAGCGGAATAATCGTTCCTGATAAGATTACAAAAAAATACGTAAAAGGAAGGGCAAAGCGGGAATTTAAATTATACAAATCCGATAAAAACTCAAAGTATGTTGAAATTAGAGAATACGATTGTTCAAAGATACCGCTGACGGTGTCCTGCCCTCACCTTCCGTCAAATATAAAACCTGCCGCTGAACTGTTTGAAGTGGCAATAGACCAGGTAGTCGTCGGCTCATGCACAAACGGAAGGCTTGAGGATTTAAGAGAGGCTGCTGAAGTAATTAAAGGCAGAAAGGTAAATCCCAATGTAAGGCTGATAGTGATTCCCGCAACACAGCAGATTTATAAACAGGCCATGAAGGAAAAGTTGCTTGACATATTCATAGATGCTGAGGCCGTTGTATCAACACCCACATGCGGTCCATGTCTTGGAGGACACATGGGGATACTTGCAAAAGGCGAAAGAGCGCTTGCAACAACCAATAGAAATTTTGTCGGCAGGATGGGACATCCTGAGAGTGAAGTATATCTCTCAAACCCGGCTGTTGCCGCGGCATCAGCAGTTCTCGGAAGGATTGGGACTCCTGAAGAACTGGGATTATAGAACGTGATGTTTTAGACTTTCACTCATTTCAACCGGCAGCATGGCCGGCTCGATAATTACTCCTCAACGAGCGCCATTCCCTCTTTAGCCCTTACATGCGATGGTGATAATTTAAGCGCTTTTTCAAAGCTGCTCTTTGCCCTTGACCGAAACTCAAGCTTTAAATAAATATGTCCGGCTTCTGCTAAATAATCAGGATTTGACGGCTCAATTGTCAGCGCCCTCTCAATTGCCCTCCCTGCCTCTTTTAACCTGTTGAGCTTACTGAGAACTACCCCATAGTAGTAATGATATTTTGCCGTAGAGTTGTTAAGATATGCTGCCTGACCAAAGAGGTGCAGCGCCTCTGTTAAGTTAGACTTTGCAAACTCAATTTTTCCATCTGCAAATTTTATCTTTGCAAGTTCTTCATTGGTGAGTGGCGCAGCCGGTTTAGCAGAAGAAAGTCTCCTGTCGTATTCCCTTCTCTTTTCAGGATGAGAGAGCGTTGTGTATGCCTCTGTTATATATGCGAATATATCACTCAGTTTGCCTTTTAGGTCTTCTGAACAAAGATAAAAATGTCTGTCAGGGTGGAATCTCTTTGCTGCATTATAATAGGCGCTTTTTATATCAGCGGGCGCTGCATACTGCTTAATGCCGAGCACACCGTAATATCCGCGGTCTTTATGTTTGCTGTACATATCTTCTATCATATTAATGATCTCGGCATCAACCTTTACCTCAGCCTTATCAATAATATCTCCTGCTGTTACTTCCTGAACCTCCTCTTCCTTTGTCCTCTCCTCTACAACCTCGATTATCCCTGTGCTTAAAAGCGCATATATGGTCTTCAATGCAGTAAGCCGATCAAAGTTTGATGCAAAGGCAATATAATTTAATGCGGTCTTGCCGTCTATATAAGAGAGTATCGTCTTACCTTGCATATCAAGACTTATATTCTGAAAGAGTTTCAACGGGTCAGATGAAAAGCAAAGGATAGAATCCATAGCAGGCAGGTTACTGAGTATATCATTGAGGATGTTAATCCTCTTTATACCCATGTATATGAGATTCGCTGCACTCAACTTTAATGTGATTATTTCCTCTGTTGGCAGAGGCGCTTCCTTAAATTCAAAACTTCCGTCCCCAAGAGCGAAAAGGCTTATGATTATCTCTTCAACCTGATGCTGCACAGCCCGGACCAGTTCCTGTGGTTTAAGATAACCGAGCCTCACGAGCGCTGCGCCCTGCCTCTGTTTAGTTCTCTTCATCTCTTCAACAGACTGCTCATATTGGTCTCTATTAATCCTTCTTTCCTTAAGCAGAATATCTCCAAGCCGGTCTTCATCCTGATTTGAGGCAGCAAAGATCATATCGCCATTTTTGATGTATACCTTTTTAATAATCTCGCCGCTTCTGACCTCAAGAATGCCTGTTTTATTGCTTCGCTGGAGTCCTATGAGGATATCTGCAAGCGCATAGTCCGCTAAATTGCCCTTCATATCCCCAATGTTTCCGAGCCCTATCTTAAGACCTGAATTGGCCCTCTTTGCCCATATAACTTTTACATCGGCATTTATAGAAGGACTATTGATATTAATGCCAAGAATAGTTCCTTCTTTTAAAGCAGGGACATTTTCAACTATAGCCTGGATACCGGTAAGAGAATAATCAACCGTCTCAGCTTTGAAGGCCCTCCCATTAATCAGGAGGTCAAAATTGGAACGCTTCTTATACCTTCTGAAATGTCTTTTTTCTTCGGTGATCATTAACCCTCATATTGCACTAATGCCGGAGTTTAAAGCTTCCCTTTTGTTTCTAAGCATACGTGTCCTACCTATTTCTATATGTCATGAAAAACATAAACGCCGAGGCTATCAACAATGCCACGCCAACCCATATCCTGTAGGCAAATGTAAGCGTGTCAATCTTTGTCACACTTTTTGCCGAGATATCATTCGCCTTTCTCAATATAGAAGGCGCAAATACTAAAGCGACTCCTGCTATAAATGCGACTATACCTATGCCGTAAGAAAGACTTGACATTGACATGATTCTCCTCCTAATACTGCTAACAAATTTAGGATGTGAAAGAAATTATTATTTGAGATTTGGCTGTTATAGGACAAGCAAATACAATTCTTTGCGCTTAAAAAACTTTTAAGACTCTGTCTGTCTGTCTGTCTGTCTGTCTGTCTGTCTGTCTGTCTGTCTGTCTGT
>CAZHHV010000113.1:557-6877 GCA_964532335.1 uncultured Nitrospiraceae bacterium | reverse complement strand
AATTCCACCCCCTGTGTCACATATCTGCACAGTGACCCCCCTTCCATCATTGGACGAGGTAGCAATATAGATATCACCTCCGTCAGGCATTGCCTCAATGGAATTAGACAGGATATTAATAAAGACCTGCTCCAGCTTTCTGGGGTCAGCCATCACATTGGGAATATCCGCTAAATTCTCGTGAATTGTTATGCCGTTAAGTTTGTATTTCAGAAGCGTAAGGACGCTGGTTATTACATCGTTAACATATAGTGGAATAAATTCTAATTCTCTCTGGTGGGAAAACTGAAGCAGCTCTTTTGCGATAGTTGATGCCTTGTCAACATTCCTTCCTATGGCGTCAACCTTGTTCAATATATCGTCATAGTCGCAGCAACTTTTGAGTTTGTTCTTTAAGGTCTCTACATTTAAAGATGCATTTGTCAAAGGATTATTTATCTCGTGAGCGATACCTGCTGCGAGCTGCCCAAGTGATACAAGCCTGTCGGACTGTGCAAGGCGTTTTAGCTGTTGTTCCAATTTTTTCCTTGTTTCTATATCAAAAATATTAAGCGCCTTTATGATAAAACATGCTATCAGGACTGCCGCTATGCTGCGAAATATCTCTATGCGCATGGGCAGCCACGACAGTATGGCATAGGAAGATACCAGTCCTGCAAATATGCCATAAAATATAAAGACAATTCCGGCATAATAGAGGTTTTTTGAAATTGGGAGGCTCAGGCTTCTCACCTCTCTGGAATAAGCAATCAATCCGTAAGCAGTAATGGCTCCACTAGCGAGGCCAAATGTATTTCTTGCTCGCATATCAGCCATTTCAAAGAATGGGATGTCCATAGTAAATCCATAATCCCACAGATGGATAACCCAGATAATAAAAAGAACTGCAGGGACTGCTTTTAACCATTTTGCCCACTTATTACCGCTTACAGCACTTATTAGTTTAATGCCGAATACCATAAGCAGGACAAAAGAGAGCACAACACTTAACACCGTTACAAATTTCATGTAAAGTATTTCAGTCATTGATATGTATCGTCCCTGCAGGAGGAGATAGAGTTCAAGCCATTCATGACTGCCGTGTGTGAATCCAAATCCTGCAAGCAGCCAGAGGCATCCTGCAAGTTTAAGCTCGCTTCCTTTCATATTTTTTACTGCAATAGCAGTGCCAAGGAAGAAAAACGCAAGGCCGTAAAAGAAATAAAGAAAGCAGATTGATGGGATGCTTGTAAGCAGGCTGAGTTCAGGTGTCCAGATTTCTTTCATTATTTAAATTTAATGATAACAGAGAAAAACATTGCTGTGCAATCACTGCCGGAATTTTTCCCTTACGATTAAAAATTATTTTAGTCTAATCAGCTTTGCATGAGCCTCGGCAATCATGCTGCCGTCTTCCTTTTTTAAAAGGCATGAATATGCCTCAATAAGTTTTGCGCCTCTTTTTGTTATCTCTGCCCTTACGATTGTTTCTTCATCCGCCATCAGAGGTTTCTTGAATCTTATATTTATTTCTGCAGTCACGGGTTTTATGCCTTCGGCTATAGCAGCCTGTATCATTGCCTCATCAAGCACGGTTGTTATAATCCCGCCGTGAGTTATATCCCTATATCCCTGATGTATCTTTGAGGGGGTGAATTCAGATGTGAGCTTGCCGTTGGAATAATGAAAGGACAGTTTTAACCCGCAAGGGTTTTCCCTGCCGCAGGCAAAACAATAGTTGTCATCTTCAAGTTTTATTGGCTGCATTTTCAAGAAAGAATATAACATTACATTGATTTATAAGGCAAGAAATTGGTTAGTAAAATAAAGAGGATTGACTTGAGCGGCATCAGAGATTTTTCGGTAACAGTTCTTAACGAGATGAAGCGGCCACAGCCCCGACTGTCTGAGTTCCGAAAACTTTCGGAACGAGTTTCGGGGATGTAGCGTAATGAGCTTTAGAACTGTCGAAAAATATCGTAGCAAGCGAAAGCCAGTCCTCTTTGTAAAACCCCTCAATAAAGAGCAGCGTGAATGCCTTTTACAAGGCTGCCTATTTCATCTTCTCTTATGGTCCTTGCATCAAGCAGAAGCGCATTGTCTTTAATCCTCGCAACAATTGCGGGAGCCCCTTTTCTCAGCCTTTCCTCAAGGTCATTGACAGAGATATTCTCAGGGCTTATCAGCACAGCATATGTCGGGAATTCTATCTCAGGCAATGAGCCTCCTCCAGACTTAGACGCATCCTTTATTATCTCTATTTTTGCAGCCTTAACCTTTCTCTTTAACAGCAGCGCTATTTTTTTAGCCCTTTCTCTTATCCTCTCTGGTTTCTGGAGAAGCATCTTAAGCGTAGGAATATTCTCTACTGCCGTATCTTCATCAAGATATTCCATAAGCGTTGCCTCAAATGCCGCAAGGGTGAGCTTGTCTATCCTTATCGCCCTTGTCAGAGGGTTCTTATGGAGTTTTTCAATATATTCCTTTCTGCCGACGATAACGCCTCCCTGCGGCCCTCCGAGGAGCTTGTCACCGCTGAAGGTTACAACATCCACCCCGGACTCTACTATACTCTGAACCGCAGGCTCAGAATGTATTCCGTAGGGTTTCAGGTCTATCATGCATCCGCTTCCGAGGTCGTACATCATGGGAATGTGATGTTTTTCTGAAAGCTTCTTCAAATCAGCAACAGGCGCTTCGTCCGTAAAACCTGAAATCCTGTAATTTGACTGATGCACCTTGAGAATTAATGCCGTGTTTTCATTAATCGCATTTTTATAATCATGCAGATGCGTCTTATTCGTTGTTCCGACCTCTCTCAGGACTGCGCCGCTTAACGACATAATATCAGGCACCCTGAACGAGCCTCCTATCTCAACAAGCTCTCCTCTTGAGACAATTACCTCCCTGCCTTTTGCCAGCGCGCTAAGGCAGAGAAGAACAGCAGCAGCATTGTTGTTAACTATCAGAGCATCTTCAGCGCCTGTGATTTCCCGAAGGATTCTCGTGATATGGGCATACCTCTTTCCGCGCCTGCCCTCCTCAAGATTGTATTCAAGATTGGAATAGCTCTCAGCGATTTTTTTTACATTATCAAGTATCTTCCCTGACAATATTGACCTGCCGAGGTTTGTATGTATCACTATGCCTGTTGCATTTATAACAGGCCTGAGGTTGAAAGCCGAAAGTTTTTCTATCTTCATCTCTATCTCGCCTGTCATCCCTTCCGCTGATACATCTGTGGAAGACGCTTCCATTATCTCTTTTCTCCTCATGTCAATCACATCCCTGATTGCCTGTAAAACATATTTTCTCGGATATGCCCTGCACCACTTAACACCGTCATTGCTCTTGAGTATCTCATCAACAGAGGGAAGTTCCTTGAGTAATTTCTGCTTTTCATTCATGACACATTTCTACCACAATTTATGTGTATTGGTCAATAAGTTATTATTTTAAAGTTGGAAAGAAATTCAGCGCATTTATTGCAAAACTTCAAAGAAGCCATAGAAGAAATTCATCTGCTAAGGCTTTCGACAAGCCGTTTTAGGGATTTCATCTCCTCATAGACAACGCTTAGAACCAAGGCCCTGAGGGAATTCAAATCGCCCTTGTTTGATTTCTGCATTGCGGCTATATATTCAGCCCGCCTTATTGGAGGGATAATCACAGGGCAGTAGACGTTTTTCATGCAAAGAATACTCAACAAAAGCCTTCCTATCCGTCCGTTGCCGTCTGTAAAAGGATGGATTGACTCAATTTCCGCATGAAGGTCGCTTGCATGAATAAGCGGGTGTTCCTTCTTAGGTTTCATGTTTAGGTTTTTAATATGCTTTTTCATCAGTTCAGGAACTTTCTGATAATCAGGCGGCAGGTAATCTGTCCCGGTAATGATTACATTCTTTTTCCTGTAGCTGCCCGCATTCTCAGAATCTATCTTCTCAAAAAAGAGCTTATGCAGAAATAAGATGTCTTCTTCAGATACAGGCTTATCCAGCAGGGAATAGATTTGGTCATAAGCCTTTGCATGTCCGATAGCCTCATAGTGCTCTCTCAGGGACTTCCCGCCTATGGTTATCCCGTCTTCAATGATAACCTTAGTCTCTGCCTCTGTAAGCGTATTCCCCTCAATTGCATTGGATGTATATGTCAGTCCAATCCGGTAATAGTCTTTGAGCTGTTTGACGACATGCTCCGAAAACGGCCTATAGCCGTCAAGAGCGGATTTGAGAGAAGAGATTTTATTAAGGATGTCGTTATTTGCTAAATCAGGCATTTTTATTATTAGGATTGTTTTTGTTCCTGAGCAATTATAGTTTTTATCTGTGTTTCGAGAGCAGGCAGTTTGTCCTTAATTATCTCCCACCTTATTTCATAATCTATTCCAAAATATTCATGGGCCAGAATATTTCTGAAATCGGATATCTTACGCCACTCAATGAATGGATATTTATCTTTTATATCCTGTGGCACCTTACTTGCCGCCTCGCCTATTATCTCAAAGTTTCTCGCTATTGCTTCAAGCCTCATTTCGTCATTAAGAAGATTTTCGTATGACGTATCTTTTGCATATCTCAGGATTTTTACTGTTGAAGCAAGGATGTCCTCAAGATAAAGCAGGTAACCTCTACGCATAAGTTACGTCTCTAAGAATATTCTCTTTGAGTTGGGGGCGTAATGCGCTGACCGTAACCAGGTCTACTTTTCTTACAAACACATCTTCAAGGAAGAACTTAAGCTCCATGAAATTATCAAAGGTCTTAGCACCTTCCTCAAAATCTACAAGAACATCAATATCGCTGCCTTCCTTTTCTTCGCCTCTTGCAAAAGAACCGAATACGCCTATCTTTCTGACATGGAACTTTGCCTTGATTGTACTTTCATGCTTTTTCAAAATCTCGATTGCAGCCATCTTAGCTCACCTGCCTTCAAAATTACTACATCTAATTTTACCCAATCGCAAATGACAAAAGCAAAGAGAATCAGGGAAAAACCGACAGCCGTCAAGGGCGGATTTGAGAGAGGAGAGTTTATTGAGAATGTCGTTCATTTTAAAAGTAGCCATTAATTATTTGCTTATATTTCCTCTTTCACATTCACATACAAATGAGACCAGTGTCCTTGACGTATACGAAATTTTGTTCCATGATTGTGGCCAGTGCGCGCATCAAAATCAACAAGCACAGCACCATCTTCTAAGCAATCAAGCAACTTTTCAAAAGAGAACCACGACAAAATAAGAAGTTTTACATATTTAAAATATTCGTGTCCAGCATCCGTCTTAGACTCTGCAACGACATAGAAAGAATTCATGATTTTAGAGCCAATAGCATACTTCAAATCATCAAAACCCCAATAAGGTTCTGGATTTATCGGCCCAAGCCCAACACGTTCATCAACTGACTGTAACCAGCGAGAAATTTCAGTATCAGAGGCATCCGCTTTAGTTGAATCAAATATAAAACGCAGTTTCTTATGCACTCTGTCAACAACGATTCGGAAACCTCTATTTGTAAAATCTTTTGCACCTGTTGTTGATCTAAAGCTCATTTCTGTTTCGGGGTATTTTTTGCCAGCTTGTTTATGTTTCCACCCATAAAGAGGGAGAAGAAGACTTGAAACAATTTTTGCCGCAGTCGGCGACGGTTCGATATGCTTGAGTGTGACCAATGAGTGTGTATGCAATCGCTGCCCTTTAAGTTCCCATTCTTGAGCATTTGGGATTGGCAAATTGTTTTCAGGAATACCTAAAAGTTTTTCTAAAGTATTTCCTACAGCGCCATCATTACGGGTACTTACCGTTTTCTTAACGCTTTTATGCCATCCCTGATTGAAAATATTCTTTATGGCATCAATGAGTTGTTCTTTTGAATATAATTTCATTTAGGTGGTCTCCAGAAATCAAGTAAGTATTCAAAAGTTGTTCCCATTGTAATATAATTGCTGGGCCAACCAAAAATGCCTATACGATTCACAATATTTGTTCTATCCCAAATAATTATGTTTCTTAATTCATAGCCTCTTTTCCTTAATTCTTCTACTAAAGCAATATGTATAGTTATCCTCTTATTTTCCCACCACATATCAGGGACATTTATTACACAGTGGCCTTTCGGCATTAATAACGGGAGTAATCTTTCATATATATCTCCCATTTCTTTTGTATATTTTTCCAGACTCATTGTTCCTAAATCTCTTGGGTCTTGGCTATATTGCTCTACCCTTAAAAATTGATTGTTCTTTCTTTCATCTCCTCTACGACTGTTGTTTTTTCTTGCTCTATTTAGAAGATTTGCATATGGTGGTGAAGTAACAATCAATTTTACTGCGCCTTCCTCTAA
>CAZHHV010000113.1:0-547 GCA_964532335.1 uncultured Nitrospiraceae bacterium | reverse complement strand
AAATAAGCAGGGATATTGTGAGCATCGTCCGTAATTACTATTTGCCTTGTATTTGCGATAAGCATGTTCTGGCTTAATCGACGTCTACATAAATCTATATATTCTTTTTTTAAATCGAATCCAACAGCATTGCGGCCACAATCACTTGCTGTCACTAAAGTTGTGCCCGAACCAACAAATGGGTCTAATACCAGTTCACCGCGATGGCTGAATAGTTCTATTACTTTCCTTGCAAGCGAAATAGGAAACGTAGCGGGATGTAAGGTTTTGTCCCTGATATCTCTTTTTTCATAATTAAATTGCCACACTCCCAATTGAGACTTAATCCACTCCTTTGCTGTTTGACAATTTATATGCGTTGGTTTGCAGTGACAGGTTCTATGAAATGGGAGGTCAAGTTTTTGAGAATATACAGCTTGTGTTTCTCTCACCGTTAAATATTCTTTAACTTCTTTGGGATATTGATATTTTTTCTTTTTTGGTATAGATTTCAGAGGTGGTCCCCATTGTTTGGACAGATTTGGGGCTGATTTAAGGTGGAAACCAC
>CAZHHV010000112.1:0-6908 GCA_964532335.1 uncultured Nitrospiraceae bacterium | reverse complement strand
AAGGCAGCCCACTTGAGCGCGCTCTTTGGCGGTAGAATGCCTCTGACAATGACAAGTCCTCCCGGAGGCTCGACCCATGTGCCAACAGTTGGAGATATCGCTAATTATCTTTTCAGGATAAAAGAATTGCAGAACTGGATAGACAATGTTTATGTTCCCGATGTGCTTGCAGTTGCCCCTTATTATCTTGACTATGCAGGGGTAGGCAAGGGACATGCTAATTTCCTGTCATGGGGAGTCTTTGAGGACGCATCCTTTGATCCTAAGAAGAGGCTCTTGCCGAGAGGAGCCATATTTGCCGACAGTTTCCCCAAGATGCATGAAGCAAAACCGGAGGATGTGGCAGAACATACATCGCACAGCTGGTACAAGGGCGCTAAGCCCCTGAATCCAAGCGTGGGTGAAACAGACCCGGAATATACAGGATATGACCCCAATAAAAAATATACATGGGCCAAGGCGCCAAGATTGAAGAATAAACCGATGGAGGTCGGCGCCCTTGCAAGAATGCTCGTGGCGTATGCATCAGGCCAGCCAACAGCTAAAAAACTGATTGACAACACATTGGCTGCAATCGGGCACGCAGGAAAGCCGCAGGTTCTCTTGGGTGTGGTAGGCAGGATTGCGGCGCGCGCGCTTGAATGCAAAATGGTTGCTGATTCCATGTATCAGTGGGGACTTGATATTGTAGGGAATATCAAGAAAGGGAAGGCAGAGGTTTATACGCCGTACGAAATACCTGACAAGGCAAAAGGCATCGGGCTATGGGAAGCTCCCAGAGGAGCGCTGGGGCATTGGTTAGAGGTTGAAGGGAAGAAGATTAAAAACTACCAGTGCGTTGTGCCTACAACATGGAACGTCTGCCCGAGGGATGACAAAGGCGTAAGGGGACCGATTGAGGAGGCGCTTGTAGGAACGGCAGTAGTTAATCCTGAGAAACCTCTTGAGGTATTGAGGGTTGTGCATTCATTTGATCCGTGCCTGGCATGCACAGTCCACGTGATACATCCCGAATCCAACAGGATAATGGAATTTAAGGTATCATAGGGAGGCGATATGGCAAATGAACTTAAATATGAATGGAGTTGAGCGTATAGAGTTGAACATTGGGTCAGGGTTATCGCCATAGCTGTGCTTGTATTCACCGGCTTCTACATCCACTGGCCGTTTATCAGCGGAGGCGCTGAAAGCGCGGTAATGTCCTGGATGAGGTTTTTCCACTCTGTTGCTGCGTATGCGCTTGTTCTTGGTCTTATCGTAAGGGTCTACATGGCACTTAACTCCACATTTGACAGAGACTGGAAAGACTTCAGCATAACCAAAAATCTGAAAGACCTTCCTGATATGCTTGCTTACTACCTATTCGTAAATGATACACACAAAGATTACAGGAAGTATAATCCGCTCCAGGCGTTTGCCTATCTCTTTATTGCAGCGCTGATAATCTTCACAACATTTACAGGCGCCGCACTTTATAAAGGAAATGCATTCGGATTCATCAACGCTCAGGAGAGTTTCAGGTGGGTTAATACAATGCTGGGCGGTGAATCCTACACAAGAATATGGCATTTCCTTTCAATGTGGGTCTTTTTGATTTTTGTGGGTGTGCATGTATACATGAGCCTGTTACAGACAGTTGTCAGCAAGGATAAGACTTTCATGTCAATATTTACAGGCTATAAGATAAAAAAGACTTCCTGATGGCGGATGATAAGAATAATCCCCCCATCCCCCCTTTAGAAAAGGGGGGTGGGGGGGGATTTGAAAGGGTATTTTCAGATAAGATTGGGGGAGATGATATGCCTCCCCCAAAAGTTTTAATTCTCGGCGTGGGAAATATTCTGCTCAGAGATGACGGTTTCGGCGTCCATTTAATACAATCGCTTGAAGAAACCGCATTCCCTCCCAATGTTCAGATACTTGAAGCCGGAACAGTAAGCCACCAGCTTATCCCTGAATTCCGTTCAATTGATTATCTGATTGTAATAGATATTGTAGAGGCCGGTGACGCGCCGGGATCAATATTCAGGTTTTCTCCAGAGGATATGAACTTCAAGTCAGAGCAGAAATTATCACTTCACCAGATAAGCCTCACAGATGTCCTCCAGATGGCTGAGCTGACAGGCGCAAAGCCAAAAACAGTGATTATAGCTGTACAGCCGAAAAATGTCTCGGAATGGGGGCTTGAACTATCCGATGAAGTCAGAATGGCAATGCCTAAGGTTAAAGAGCTTGTTTTTGATGAACTCAAGAAAATAAAAGCTATTAACTATACATAACGACATAATAATTGCCGAATTATCTGTCATTCCAGCTTGTCTGGTTTGTCATTCCGACTTGTTCGGAATCTTTCTGAAGGATGCTGGACAAGCCAGCATGACAGAGAGGTTGCCTTATGCGACATAAATTAAGTCGCTATGTTTAAAAAATGGTATAATGGAATTAAAATGTGCCTTGCAGTTCCATCTAAAATAATAAATATTCGGGATTTGAATGCCACTGTGGAGGTCTATGGCGCACAGCGCAGCATAAGCCTTCTCCTAATGCCTGATGATGCAAAGATTGGAGACTTTGTCCTGGTGCACGCAGGGTTCGCCATACAGAAAGTGGATGAAGATGCTGCCGAAGAGGCGCTGAAATATATAAAACAACTTTTAGAGGAAACAGGGGAAAACCTGTAGCCCCCAAAATTTTAATTTGATATTGACAAAGTTATGCTGATAGTAAATAATATTGCGATAGAATAGCCATCAATCTTATTTTACATTCAGTAAGGAGGTGATAGATCAAGAGGTAAAAAATGTTTGGCAATTTTGTTCGTCTGGTGGCAGATTGACTGTGGTTTCTTTGAAACCGAAGATTTATTAGTAAAGGAGAAAAGTATGGGAAAAAAAGAGATGCTTGAAGAAAAAAGTCTTACAAGGAGGAGCCTGCTCTCAGGCGCAGGCAAGATTGCAGTTGTAGGAGCAGGCATAGCTGCTGTCTCAGGAGGACTGAGTCTGTTTTCAAAGGCTGAGGCAACAGGTCCGCAGGCATTGCCATGGCCCTACAAAAAATTAGACATTGAAGAGGTTGGGGCAATAGCATATGAGAAGTGGTATGGGTCATTCTGCTGCGCTGCGGTTGCAAGCGCAATAATCCTTCCCCTCAGAAAGATGATAGGAGAACCATACACCTCATTCCCTGTAGAATCTCTTGTGTGGGGTCATGGCGGCGTGGTCGGCTGGGGTACGCTGTGCGGGACGATGCTCGGTTCTGCTGTTGCTACAGGCCTTATATGCGGACCGGGTGTTGGAAAGACTGGGGAACAGATAACAAACGAAGTTATACAATGGTATTCCGATACAGAACTGCCAATATATAAGCCAAAGAATCCAAAGACACAGGTCAATGTAAAAAGCAAGGCTGGCTCTCCTCTCTGCCATGTCTCTGTTGGCAAATGGATGAAAAAGGCAGACCGCGGATTCTGGACACCTGAAAGGAAAGACAGATGCGCGAGACTTTCAGCCGATGTGGCTATGCACACAGCAGAACTCCTGAATCAATGGTGGGCTGACGGCAAATTCGAGTCAAATCTCAAACTTCCTGCTGCCGTTTACCAGATGACTTCGCAGCATAACTGCACTGATTGTCACGGTTCAAATGTTCCGCCGATAAATACAAAAGGCAATCCGACTAAATAAGGTAAAGACTTCAAATGCATTGTCAAGGCGGGGGCAAAGCCCCCGCCTCATAATCTATAGACAATAGCCATCAATCTTATTTTGCATTCAGTAAGGGGGTGGTAGATCAAGATAGTGAAGATGTTCGGCAATTTTGCTCGTCTGGTTTATTAGGAGAAAACAAATTCAAAAGGGGAGGAAGTAATGAAAAAAAGTTTAGTAGTATTAGTTGCTGTACTGTTTGTATGTGACGGTAGATCCGAATAATGCTGATGACCCGATAAAAGTGAACAATCTTGATATGGTTAATATCGGGACAACAGTTACCCATAAAACCCACGATGCGCGTATTGATGCCACTAACAGTAATATTCTTTTCTGGTCAACATATGCGTTGGATGACAAAGGAAATCAGCATGTCGGCAAGTCAGACCTGAAAACAGGAAAGGTTATTAAGGATGTAGCGATGGATCCTGATCCAAGGGCACCTGGAAAGACAGGACCGCTTTATTGTGCTTCAGGACAGTCCAAGAAGTTCTATATGCCGGTGTTTATGGGTAATGAGGGCTATATTGATGTTATTGACAAGAAGACAATGGAGCAGAAGCACAGGGTGTTTATAAGCGATCTTGGATACAAGGCAGGCACCTATCAGTTTGTTCACGGTGTTAATTCCAATGACCTGAAAAAATTCCTTATCTCAGTGGTTCAGAAGGGTGAGGATGGAAAGATGAACGGTAAACAGGACCTTATCCTCGTTGATATGGCCTCATTGGAAAAAGGCAAGATGAAAGAACTTGCAAAGGCAACACTTGCAGGCGAGCCCGGAAAGACCATTACATTCAGGCAGTATTTCAGCAAAGACGACAAATTAATATTCCAGTCAGCAGCAGACAGGGTATGGGTAATTGACGCAGCTACGCTCAAGCTTGCAGATGAAAAGATGACAGGCGCCAACGGCCAGAACCATGATGTAATGCCGACTCCTGATGGTAAATATGCTCTGCTTACCCTGAGGACTTCAGATGTAGCAGGATGCGATCCTGAAGGCAAGCCTGTTATGGATAAAGAGGGAAAGCCGCTGAAAATTACAGATGGCACATTGCTGCTTTATGACGCCGGAGCTAAGGGCTTTATTGGCAAACCAGTTTCAGTATGCTTTGACTGCCACAAGAAAATGGGCAAGGGCGATAAGAACGCAATCCTCTGTGGCCTGGACGCAAACTACAAAAAATAAGTTTCATCATTTAAATTCTTTATAATAAAACGACATGACAAAAAAATTTACTATTTTTTCGCTTGCAATTAAGAACCTCAAAAGAAAACCCCTGAGAACAACGATACTGGTTGTTGCAATATGCCTGCTGGTATCCGTTCTTGTGTTTGCACTGTCCTTTGTCAGACGCGTTGACTCAAGCATTAAAATCACCTCTGACAGGCTTGGCGCTGACCTGCTTATAGTGCCCACAGGTTCAAGGGCAGCGGCAGAAGATGTTCTGCTGGAAAATAAGGTAAAGACATTTTATATGGATAAGGGGATAATAGGCAGGGTGAAGAATATCAAGGGTATAGACCTTGTAACATACCAGACCTATCTTGCCACCATAACAGGCGTGTGCTGCGATGTGCCGGAATCCATAGTCGTTGCGTTTAATCAGGACAGTGATTTTGTTATAAAACCGTGACTTGGCAAAAAACTCGGCAGGAAGCTGCAAAAAGGAGAGGCTATCGTAGGAAGCGAATCCGCTTTTAATATACGGTTAGGCCTTACAGAGGTGGACAGTGTTCTTTTCGGGAATATATTTAAAATGGTCGGGGTACTCGACAGGACAGGAACAGGGCTTGATAACGCCATATTTATAGACGAATCAAATATCGATGATATATTAAAAAAGGGCAAGGTGGACTTAAAGCCGGGGCAGATATCGGTTATTTTTGCAAAAGTTAAAAAGGGTTATGATCCTTATAAGGTTGCGGGTGACATAGAGGATTCCATAATAGAGGTTGATACGATGGCAAGGAGAGATATAGGAAAGAATTTAATCACTGCCTTGAGCGATATAAACAGGATATTTTTTGTCACGGTAATGCTTGCCTCTGTTCTTTCCATATTTCTTGTCTGGGCTGTTTTTTCTGCGATTGCAAATGAGCGTGCAAAAGAAGTGGGAATCATGAGGGCTGTCGGCGCAAAAGAGTCGCACGTTATGAAGATATTTTTTCTCGAGGTCATTGTTGTCGGCAGTATCGGCAGTATTTTCGGGATTATTTCCGGAACAGCGCTTTCTTTGCTTCTGGCAAAGAGCTTTACAATCATGAAAAATTTATCGAATGATTTGCGCATAACAGAACGTATTTTTATAGGCATAACGAGTTTAATTGCCGGAACAGGCATCTGTGTTGCCGGCGCTCTTTCTCCAATCCAGAGAATAAAAAAACTTGAACCGCTGCTGGCAATAAAAGAGGAGTGAGATGTCACAGATAGAGATAACAGAACTTACCAAAATTTATTCGGTTGACAAGGCAGCTATAATGGCTGCTGATAATATCTCGCTGAAAATAGAGAAGGGTGAATTTTTATCGATAGTTGGACATTCAGGGTCAGGCAAGACGACTCTTCTTTCCATGATTGGCGGCATAATACGTCCTACATCGGGAAAGGTTATGTATCAAGGCACTGATATATGTTCGCTTGTTGACGATAAATTATCAGAATACAGAAATGAAAAGATAGGATTTATGTTTCAGTTTGCAAGCCTTCTTCCTATGCTTACTGCGAAAGAAAATGTTCTTCTTCCCAGCCTTTTTGGTTCTCAAGGAAAACGTAACAATGATAAAAAGGCAGCAGAATTTCTTCAGATGTTGGGAATTGGCGACAGGGTAAATGCATATCCGTCACATCTCTCAGGAGGACAGCAGAGGAGGGTGGCCATTGCGCGCGCCTTGATGAACGACCCTGAGGTGATACTTGCGGATGAGCCTACCGGAGACCTTGATGAAGAAACAGAGGCTGAGATAATGAAACTATTCAGGACTCTTAACTCGGAAAAGAAAATCGCTTTTATTTTTATAACGCACAGCCTTGAGCTTGCAAAACAGGCTGGAAGACAGCTGAGGATGAGCAGCGGAAAGCTTGCAGTTCTAAAGGCAGAGGCGGCATGCGCCCCTGCCTCATAAATCGCTCTTAGTGTTTGTGCATCGGCATATCCGACACCGGTTCTGTTAATTTAATCGTCAGCGCCTTTTCAC
>CAZHHV010000111.1:0-6913 GCA_964532335.1 uncultured Nitrospiraceae bacterium | reverse complement strand
GGATAAGTCTGTTTCTGAGATCATGCCGACCGAGCCGTATCTTCTCGGTTCACACGCAGGCTGCGCAGGGTTCTGGGTAAGCGGCCCTGGCGATTTACCGGGCACTCCAGCACATTACAGCTGGGGATATAACAGAATGTCCACTGTTCCTGGCCTTTTCATGGCTGGTGACGTTGTTGGTGCATCAGGACATAAATTCTCATCAGGCTCACATGCAGAGGGCAGGCAGGCAGCAAAGGCTGCAATAGCTTATATCCTTGATAATGTAAGCTATAAGCCATCACCAAAAATGTCCCTTGATGAGATTGCGGCTGAGCTCTATCTGCCGTTTGAGATCTATGAGAAATACAAAACCTATACAACAGAGCCGGGCGTTAATCCGAACTACATCGGACCTAAGGCCCTTCAGGCAAGACTTATGAAGATTTCTGATGAATACTTCGGCGGAGTAGCCACATGGTATATGACCTCAAAGACCATGCTCGAAGAAGGGTTAAAACTGCTTGAAATGCTCAAAGAAGATGCAGGCAGGATGGCAGCAAAAGACCTCCATGAGCTCTTAAGGTGCTTTGAGAACTACCACAGAATTCTGTCTGTAGAGGCACATGCAAGACATATCCTCTTCAGAGAGGAGACCAGATACCCAGGTTACTATTACAGGGGTGACTACAACAAGATTGATGATACGAACTGGAAGTGCTTTACAAATTCCAAGTACACTGCAGAGACCAATACCTGGGAGTTAAAGAAAGTTCCATACGTTCAGATGTTTAAGTAGATGATGTTATATGGGGAGGGCTGAGCCCTCCCCATAAGTTTATGGCAAGCTGCAAAAAGTTTTCAGTTAGTAAATGTTATTGTTTTGTCATTCCCGCAAAAGCGGGAATCCGGATGAGAAAATACAGATTCCTGTTTTCGCAGAAATGACAATGGACTAAAGAGAAATACTTACTGCCTTAAGGAGGATAAAGATGGCAGAGAATAAAACTATCTTAGTAATCGGCGGAGGCATGAGCGGATTGACTGCTGCTATTGAGGCGGCAGAAGCCGGCAGCGACGCCGTTATAGTTGAAAAGACGCCATTTCTTGGCGGCCGGGTTGCGCAGCTTAATAAATACTTTCCGAAGCTGTGCCCCCCAAACTGCGGACTTGAGATAAATTTCAAGAGGATGAAAAATAATGCAGATGTAACTTTTTACACCCTTGCGGAAGTTGAAAAAATCTCAGGCGAGGAAGGGAATTATGATGTAGCCATAAAGGTTAAGCCGCGGTATGTGAATGACAAGTGTGTCGGCTGCAATGCATGTTCTGAGGCATGTCCTGTTGAAATGCCGAATGAGTTTAATTTCGGCATTGATAAGACAAAGGCAGCATACATAGCGCACAATCAGGCTTTCCCTTTTAAATATGCGATAGATGACAGGCACTGTAAAGGAGCGTCATGCGCAAAATGCGTTGAGGCATGCAAATACGATGCTATCAAACTTGATATGAAATCTGAGACGGTTAATCTTAATGTGGGCGCAGTTGTGCTTGCAACAGGCTGGGATTTATATGACACATCAAGGCTTGATATCCTCGGCGCCGGAAAAATCAAGAACGTAGTGACTAATATGCAGATGGAAAGGATTGCATCGCCTAACGGGCCTACGGCAGGAAAGATTCTCAGGCCGTCTGACGGAAAAGAGGTCAAAAACATAGCGTTTGTCCAGTGCGCGGGAAGCAGGGATGAAAACCATCTTCCATACTGTTCGTTTATATGCTGTATGGCTTCTCTGAAGCAGGCTACATATCTGAGAGAACAGTATCCTGATTCCAAAGCGCAGATATTCTATATAGACATCAGAACGCCCGGCAGATATGAACAGTTCTACTGGAAGGTGAAGGATGACCCTAATGTAACCCTCACAAAAGGAAAGGTTGCAAAGATTACAGAAGACCCTTCCACAAAGGATGTGATTGTTGAGGCTGAAGATATAATGGCAGGGAAAAAGATAAAGGCTAAATTTGATATGGTTGTGCTTGCGGCAGGCATGGTGCCTTCAACAAAGAATTCCAAAATATCAGAAGATATTTCATATACCCCCGACGGCTTTGTTGTCCCGTCCTCTCTAAAGAAAGGAATATATGCAGTTGGGACATTAAAGAGCCCTGTTGATGTGGCAAAATCTGTTCAGGATGCGACTGGGGTTGCGATTAAGAGCATTCAGAGCGCAAGGAGGTCGAAATAACAATGGAGAAGAAATACGGTGTATATATCTGTAGAGGCTGCGGCATTGGAGAAGCGGTTGATATAGAAAAGCTGAAAACAAGGGCCGCAGGAAAAGGCAAGGTTCCTGCAGATATTATAAAAGAGCACCATGTCTTATGCAGTCCCGAAGGCCTGGAGCTTATTAAGAACGATATAAAAGAAGGCACAAATACCATTATCATCGGCGCATGCTCTCCCCGTGTAAAATATGAAGAGTTTGACTTCCCCGGCACAATAACCGAGAGGGTAAACCTGAGGGAGCTCGTTGCATGGAGCCAGCCTGCAAACACTGAGGATACTCAGATGCTGGCATCTGATTATCTTACAATGGGTATTATCAGGACACAGAAAGGCGACCTGCCTGAGCCGAATATACTTGAGGATTTGAGTAAGACAATACTGGTTGTCGGCGGAGGCATCTCAGGACTTTCTGCGGCGCTTGAGGCAGCGAATGCTGGCTATCAGGTTGTTCTTGTTGAGAAAGAGGCTGAACTCGGAGGGTGGGCTGCAAAACTTTATAAAGAGGTTCCGAGACAATACCCATATGAGAAGCTGGATGACCCGATTATCTTTAGCAAGATAAAGGAAGTTGAGTCAAACACCAATATAAAGGTGTTTAAGTCGTCGGTAATTGAAAAAACAGAGGGGCAGCCCGGGCTCCTGGACGTAACTATAAGAAATAATGGCACAAGCGAGACAATCAGGGTCGGGTCAATAATTATGGCGTCAGGGTGGAAGCCGTATGATGCGGCAAAACTCGGACATCTCGGATACGGCAAGCCTAATGTTATTACAAGCATACAGATGGAGGAGATGGCAAAGAAGGGGAAAATCATTCGCCCTTCTGACGGCAAAGAGGCTAAGAAGGTCGCATTCATACAGTGCGCAGGTTCAAGGGACCCGAATCATCTTCCTTACTGTTCGTCTTTCTGCTGCGCAACATCTCTGAAACAGGCAAAGTATGTCAGAGAGAAAAACAGCGATGCAATTGCAATGATATTCTATAAAGACATAAGAACACCGGGACAGTCGGAGATTTTCTATAAAAACATGCAGAATGACCCCGGTGTTTTATTGACAAAGGCTGATGTTACAGGCATAAGCGATGCGGGAAACAGCAGCTTGTTTGTTGAGGCTGAGAATGCCCTGCTTGGAGAAAAAATCAAGGTTGAAGCCGACCTTGTTGTTCTTGCAATAGGCGTAGTGCCAGGCACCCGTGCGCCGCAGGAATATCTTGACGGGCTGACAGAGGCGCAAAAGAAAGGGGATGTGGCAAAGAATGCCTATATTGAATCAACGCCAAAGCCTGACTTTATTTTAAATCTTACCTATAGACAGGGGCCTGAAATTCCGTCACTTGAAGATGCATACGGATTTGCAGACTCAAACTTTATATGTTTCCAGTATGAGACGAGGAGGACAGGAATATATGCAGCTGGCTGTGTAAGGCAGCCGATGAATATGTCAGAAGCGCAGCTTGATGCGGCAGGCACTGCAATGAAGGCAATTCAGTGCGTCGAACATGTTGCAAAAGGCATAGCGGTCCATCCGAGGGCATGGGATATGACATTCCCTGATCCACTCATGATAAAATGCACTTCATGTAAAAGATGTACAGAAGAATGTCCGTTTGGAGCGATTGATGAAGATGAAAAAGGCACTCCGTTTTTCAGGCTCAACCGCTGCCGCAGATGCGGCACATGCATGGGCGCATGTCCTGAAAGGATTGTGTCTTTCAAAGACTTCAGCGTTGACATGGTAGGCTCGATGATAAAGTCTATTGAGGTAGATGAAGACGAGTTCAGGATAATAGTGCTGGCATGCGAAAATGACGCTTATCCGGCATTGGACAGCGCAGCGATAAAACGCATTAAGATAAATCCGAAGGTAAGGATCATCCCTGTCAGATGTCTTGGCTCAACGAACCTGGTATGGGTTACTGATGCGTTTTCAAGGGGCATTGACGGGCTTATGCTGTTAGGCTGCAAGTATGGTGAAAACTATCAATGCCACTTTGTAAAGGGCAGCGAACTTGCAAACTACAGGTTCAGCAAGGTCAAGGAAACGCTCGACAAACTCCAGCTTGAATCAGACAGATGCCAGCTTGTGCAGGTTGCAATAAACGAATACGACAAGCTTCCTCAGATGATAGAGGATTTTGTAAGCAGAATAGAAGAAATCGGACCTAATCCGTTTAAGGAATTCTGAAAAACAGCTATAAGCAATCAGCGTTCAGCAGTCAGTTTTTTGCTGACAGCTAAACGCTGATAGCTAAAAGCTATAAAAAAATTAGGAGGAGTAAATGGCAGAACAGATAATTAAACCCGATTTAAATTTTATAAACGATGTTATCAGCTCCGGAGGAGAGTCTCTCAAAAAATGTTTTCAGTGCGCAACCTGCTCTGTTGTGTGCAATGTGACGCCTGATGACAAGCCCTTTCCGAGAAAAGAAATGCTGCACGCGCAGTGGGGGCTGAAAGATAAGCTTCTCAGCAATCCTGATATATGGCTCTGTCATCAGTGCAGCGACTGCACCGCATATTGTCCCAGAGGGGCAAAGCCCGGAGAAGTCCTCGGCGCAGTCAGAAAACTGAGCCTTCAGCATTATTCTTCACCGAAGTTCCTTGCAAAGATGGCTGGCGACGTTAAATATCTCCTTTTGCTTTTTGCAGCGCCTGTATTGATATTCCTGACATATCTCGGAATAACAGGCAAACTTAATTTTACAAATGTTCCGAAAGACCCTGTAAAAGGCATAGTTTTTTCCAAGTTGATTCCGACAACCTTCTTTATCGACCCGGTATTCATGATAGCTGCGCTCTTTGCAGCCGTGGTGTTCGCAAGGGGAATCATGAGGTACTGGAATGATATGTCCAGAAATGCAGGGACAAAAGGAGGGAATATAATCGGGGCTGCAGTATCAGCGATAACAGAGATACTTACTCATCGCAGGTTTAATAAGTGCGAGGTTACCAAAGGCAGATCAATATCGCATATCTTTGTCTTTTACAGCTTTGCCGGTCTTGCAATAACAACTACATGGGCGCTGATATATCTTTATGGTCCTGTAGTTATGAAATTTTTAGGAATGGAGCCATTGCAGTGGTTATTAGGCGAGTCTCCATATCCATTGACAGATCCGATGAAGATTCTGGGCAATGCCAGCGCTGCCGGACTTGCATTAGGCATACTGCTTGTTATATTCAACAGGATAAAAAACAGCGCTAAAGCAGGCATAGGAAGTTACTATGACTGGCTCTTTATAGGAGTTGTATTTTTTGTGACTGTTACCGGCATTCTTTCGGAGGTGTTCAGGCTTATGAATAATGAAATGCTTGCATATCCGACTTATATAGCGCATCTTTGTCTGGTCTTTTTCCTTTTTGCTTATGCTCCTTTCTCAAAGATGGCGCATATGGCGTACAGGGCAACAGCAATGGTTTTCGCAAAGCAGGCAGGAAGGGAATGAATATTTAAGTTAATCAGTGACAGTGGACGGTGTCAGTTTTTTTGCTGACACTGACACTAAGAACTGACACTAAAATGGGAGGTCTGACTGGTGAAAATAAGAGATGTTATAAAAGACAAAGGAATTGAATGTATTGCGGTTGACAGCCATTCAACTGTGGATATTGCAATTAATAAAATGGTAGACAGGAACATCGGAGCTGTCCTTGTTATGGAAGAAAGCAGGCTAGTAGGCATGTTTACAGAGAGGGATGTGCTTAAATGCTGGGTTAAAAAGGGAGAAGGTTTTAGCAGAATTCAGATAAAAGATGTGATGACAAAAGATATTCTGATAGCAGAACCTGAAGATGATCTAAATTATGCAATGACAGTTATGATAAATAAAAAGATCAGGCATCTGCCTGTGATAGAAAAGGGTCAGGTGGTAAGCGTTATATCCATTCGTGATATGGTCAAAGCGCAGGTCAGCACCCTTCAGGCAGAGCTGCATTACCTGAAGGATTATATTTCAGGCGGATAGAACAAATTTCTTAAGGAGGTGAGGGGGTACAGCGATTAAAAGGCATAAGTAAAAAATTAAGAGTTAAAACGAGGAGTTTTTTAATTTAAAATTTTCAACTCTTTCGCCTCAGGCGAACCCGCCGAGGCGGGAAACTTTAAATTTTTTTTACGAAGGAGGAGAGATGAGTTCAACAATTCTTTTTGCCTTAGGTTGCGGATTGTTAGGCGTTATATACGCTGTGATAACTGCAATGTGGGTATCAAAGCAGGACGCAGGAAGCGCCAAGATGCAGGAGATTTCTAATGCGGTTAAAGAGGGAGCTTATGCATTTCTCGCGCGCGAATATAAAACTGTAGCGATAGTTGCAGTGATTCTCGTTGTACTTATCGCAGCATTCGGGCTTGGCGTCTGGACATCTATTGGATTTATAATTGGTACTGTTGGTTCAGCGCTTGCAGGCTTTGTGGGTATGTGGGTTACTGTTAGAGCAAATGTGCGTACCACACAGGCCGCGCACAAAGGGCTTCAGGCTGCACTCGGCCTTGCGTTCAAGGGCGGCTCGGTGACCGGCGTTATGGTCGTTGGCCTTGGAATTATTGGCCTTGCGGGTTTTTATACAATAGCAAAGCAGGCAGCCCCTGAGATGGCATTCCATGCACTCGTAGGACTCGGCTTCGGATGCTCGCTCATGA
>CAZHHV010000110.1:3172-6979 GCA_964532335.1 uncultured Nitrospiraceae bacterium | reverse complement strand
TCTCCACAAGTTCACTCAGGTTAAAGTCAATTGATTCAAGGGTAAGATGACCTGCCTCAACCTTTGAGATGTCAAGGATATCATTGATGATTCCGAGAAGGTTCTCGCCGGCTGACCTGAATACCTGGACATACTGCCTCTGCTCTGGGGTCAGCTCGGTCTCCCACAACAAATCCGCCATGCCTATTATGGCATTCATAGGAGTTCTTATCTCATGGCTCATGCTTGCGAGAAATTCGCTTTTTGCCAAGGTAGCAGCCTCTGCTACATTCTTTGCCTCCCGCAGTTCCTTAGTTTTTTCCTCTAATTGCTGGGTCTTCTGTTCAATTTCTGATTGGCTTGAGGCAATCTGGGTATAGAGACTTTCCATCTGCTGAATTACAGAACGGAAGATGTCTTCCTGCGATTCCATCTCTTTAACTTTTTTCAGGAGTTCAGCATATAATACATCGTTAGTTTTTTGAAGTTCTAATTCGTTTGTAACAAGATTGGCATAGAGTTCTTCTACTTGCCTGATTATGGAATGGAAATATTCGTCCTTCTTTTTCTGCTCTTGTACTTTCTCTAAAAGTTTGTCATAGGTAAATTCTGAGCCCATCAGTAATATCTCCTATATGTCAAATCATTCCTCTGATAATTCTTTTTGGATAAGATTTACTACTTTATAGAGCGACTCTTTAAGGGTTGGACTCAAACCTAAGCCTGGTTCGCTATTTTCTATTTCTATCCCCCAAAAGGTAACTTTATTAGGGAACCTGTTTCCTAAAATTTTTTTACCCATATTTAGAGTATCTTCCCAACTGAACTCATGGGTAGAAATAAAGTCCGATTGGTTTGTATCTATTTCTTCATCATCAAAGTCAACACGGTAAATATCTCCTGGGGTTCTCTGGTTTTTAACTGCATCAATTATAATTACTTTCTTAACCCCTTCAAGAAATGAAAACATATCCAAGCCTCTGGTCCCGCCATCAATAAGTTCTATATTTTTTGAGAGAGGAACTTTCTTTAATTCCTCAATCACATAAATACCGATACCATCATCTCCACGCAGGGTATTGCCAACGCCTATTACCTTAATGCACATGGTCAAGAGCAAATGTTTTTAAATGTTTATCCCTCCTGTAGGTATGCACTGTGCAGACCAGACAAGGGTCATAAGACCTAACCACATGGGCGACTTCAATAAGATTATCTTCATCTTCAACAGGTGTGCCGATTAGCGCCTGCTCAATAGCGCCCGGATTATCATTGGAGTCCCTCGGCGAGATATTCCATGCGGTAGGTGTGATTACCTGATAATTTTTGATTTTGCCGTTTTCTATATTTATCCAGTGCCCGAGTGCACCGCGTGCCGCCTCAGTTAGACCTGAACCCTTAGAATCTTTAGGGATTTCGTGTTTTATATAAAAGGGTTCATCCGGATTGATTTGCATTAGCCATTCTTTCATCTGTTTTAACAGTCTCACACATTCATGAAGTCTTGCCAATGTTCTGGTGTAGACATTAGGTCCGAGATTCTTCGCTAAATCAAGCGCCAACGGGTCTTTATCAATAATCATCCTCGCTAATGGTCCCACCTCTACAACATTATCATTATAACGCGGTGATTTAGCCCAGCTATAAGCGCCTGTTTTATCTATATTCGGTTGTGTTATCCCCTCCAAAGGGTGTTTTCCTCCCTCATAACCTTCAAAATAGGAATATTTGATATGTTCACTAATTCTTTTTTCGTCAAAAGGATGGAAATCGCCATCAAAGTAGCCGCCTGGAAGCCATGTTGTCCCATCAGGTTGGTTATATACACCATAAGAAAGAAATTTACCCGGACCATGCCCAATCTTATCCAACCCCAAATCACGACCAACCTTGATAAAAAGACCGAGGTCACTTTCAGCATGACCATCTTCACCAAGCCATTTCACTGCATCATTAAGAGTTTTATTTTCCAGCCAGCGGTCAACAGGGCATCCTAATACCTTTTCTTCAACAAAGCATTGGAACTCAGACAAAATACCTAATGCACGGGTTATTTCAGCAATAGTTAGCGGCTTGGTAATCCCACCCGGCTGATAAGCAAGTGTGTTTGGCCATTTGCCAATCAATAAGCCAAGGATTTCCAGAAATCTTTTTCGTTCCTTTATTGCTCCGATATATGATGTCCCTTTCATAGGGGCAAAGCGTTTAACTAACTCATCATAAGCAGGATGAGAAGAATATTTCTTGTTGGTCAAATCAATAGCAAAGAGGGCGTAAAAGTGGGTGGGATGGCTCATCGCATTCTCACAGGCAAAGGCGATATTCCTTGCTAAATATCCGTTGAGCGGCATTTTTGTTCCAAAGGCGCTGCGCAGTGCGTTTGATGCAGCAGTTGAGTGTGCGCCGCCGCAGATACCACATATTCTTGGAGCGAAAACAATCGCATCCATCGGGTCTCTTTCTTTGAGGATAATCTCAAAACCCCTGAACATCACTCCAGAGGCATGTGCGTTGATAACCTTACCATTTTCTATCTCAACAGTTATCTCCAGGTCACCTTCTACCCGATTAAAAGGGCTTATCTTTACTGTCTTTCCCATAGCTTACCTCCACAAAGTTTATTTTCACTTGAAAATCTCCCCTAACCCCTCTTTGCCAAGGAGGGGAACTTAAACCTTCCCCCTTTGAAAAAGGGGGAGAAAGGGGGATTTTTAATCTGCTCTCTTAAATGACACAGCATTCTTTTTCAACCTCTCCGGGGTAGCTGCCTTTGACAAACCTACAATTCCTAAATACCAGGCCTTGGGAACATCGCGAGGAAGCGCAACTGGAATACCAGCAACCTTTACCGTCTCAAAATAAGGTCTTTGACCGTCAGGGAAATCAGGCGATGTACAGGCAATACACGGGAAACCACCTTTGGTACAGCTGCCAGTTCTTCCGAGCCATAAGCGTAAATTACAATCAGCGTCGCATATTGTCCCCCTGCAGCCAAGGTTTTCAAACATACACCCCTGCTGTGAATATTCCTCAGCCGATGCCTTAAACTCGTAATATTCATTTCGCTCGCATCCATGATGACACAGATGGGAGTAGAAGGGTTTTGGCCTCTGAAATGTGTCTAAACTATCCTTTCCGAGTTTGCCTGATAGCAGCCATGCTATGGTTTCTATAAGCCAGTCAGGGTGTGCCGGACAGCCGGGGATATTAATTACCGGGAAACCCGATTTAGCAGCATAATCAGCACCGAGCAACCCGCCCTTTTCAGTATGCAGGAATTGCAAGCCTGTTGCATCAGTAGGATTGGAACCGGCAGAGGAGATTCCTCCAAAGGATGAACAGTTCCCGACCGCCACCATATACTGGCAGACCTTTGCTAAATCCAGAATCCAGTCTCTAAAAGGACGACCATGAAACATAAAATATCTACCTGATTTGTTCGGTCCAAGATGAACCGCCCCTTCAACTACCAATACATCTAAACTTTTTTTCTCTTGAATCAGGTCCTCAAAGATTTTTATCACCTCTTCTCCCATTTCCAGACTTAGAGATGGATGCCAGAGAAGATTCACATTCAGCATACGAAAGGCAGTAATAATATCCGGCTGTTCAGCATTCAAGAACGAGATAGTATCACCACTGCAACTGCCACCCTGTAACCACAATAGATTAACCATAACATTGCCTCCTTCTGCTCTAAATAATAAATTCTTATCCTTTCTTTCAAAAAACAAAAAGGGCATGCAAATGCATGCCCTTTTTTACAAGTTCATATTCTTTCTTGTAAGTTAAAAAGTCTGTCTGTCTGTCTGTCTGTCTGTCTGTCTG
>CAZHHV010000110.1:0-3072 GCA_964532335.1 uncultured Nitrospiraceae bacterium | reverse complement strand
ATTCTTTCTTGTAAGTTAAAAAGTCTGTCTGTCTGTCTGTCTGTCTGTCTGTCTGAGCATAATTAATGCCAGAGGCTTAGTTATCCCATTTGTTCTCCATAAAAGAGTATTTGCAATCTAAGATACAAAAGGGCGGCTATTCCTGTCAAGGTAATTTTCATATCCTCACATCCGAAATTGTCTTAAATTATTCTTGATATTATATAGCAATCCGTAATAGAATTCACATATGAGCCCATTTACAGAAAAAAGATTTTCGCGCCTTAAAGTTGTCTCTCCGGAAGAAAAAGGCGTTCTTACGGAGAAGATAACCTGCCTCCTTTTAGAAAAAACAGAGGTGGTCTTTGCGTATCTTCATGGCTCGTTCATAATTTCAGAATCTTTTCATGACATAGATATTGGCATTTTTCTTAAAAATGAGAACGGTTTTTTATATGAATCAGATATATCTTATGAACTCTCCGGCATGACTGGATACGATATTGAGGTTCGCATTCTCAATAATGCACCTGTGGCTTTCCAGCTGGCAGTTCTTAAAAATGGGAAGCTGCTGTTCAGCAAAGATGAAAAAATAAGAACGGATTTTATAGAGAATGTAGGCAAGCGATATCTGGAATATTCTCATTTCAGAAACATTTTTATGGAGGCATTAGGTGCTGAACACTGACCGAGTTGCCAAAAATATTTCAGATATCTTAAACATTAAAACAGAGATTAAGAAAATTATCTCTGTTGGTAAAGAGAACTTCTTCTTGGATAAAAAAAATTCTCTTGCTCTGAAATATCTTTTAATTGAGACAGTAGAAGCTATTACAGACACTTGTCAGCATCTGCTTGCAAAAACAAAAGGGATTATATGCGATGGGTATGTTGACTGCATTGTCAAGGCAGGAGAAAACGGCATTATTAAGCCAGTATTATCTAATAAACTCCGAAAGCTCGCCGACCTAAGAAACAGTCTCATTCATAGATACTGGATAATCAACGATGACGAGCTTTTTGTCCAATGCTCAAGCAATATTGATGACCTTTCAGATTTTTCAGTACAGGTTAATGCTTTTATTTCAAAATCCTGAAGTGAAAAGGAGGGTTAGACAAAAATTGTATTAAGATTTTTTTATTACAGCACCACGAGATTATCCCTGTGAATCACCTCGTCAGAATATCTGTATCCCAGCGCCTTTTCCACATCCGTTGTCTTTCTGCCTTTTATCTTCTCTATCTCTGTTGATGAATAGTTCGTAATTCCCTTTGCAATCTTTTTCTTGTCTGAATCAACACAATATACAGCATCTCCTATCTCAAAAACACCTGTAACCGCAGTAATCCCTGAAGGCAGGAGGCTTTTGCCGCCATGCAGCAGCGCCTTAACAGCTCCTCCATCAATATGCAGACTGCCCTTTGCGCGGCTTCCATAGACTATCCAGCCTTTCCTTGCAGAGAGCCTCTCTCTAACCGGTTTAAATTCTGTTCCGTGATGATTCCCTCTTAAGAGAGATACCATCAACCCGCTCTTTTTGCCGCTTATTATATTTACAGTGATTCCATTGTTTACAGTCCTCTTTGCGGCAAGGATTTTTGAATACATTCCTCCTGTGCCGACAGCGCTTCCTGCTCCCCCTGCCATTGCCTCAATCTCATCGGTAATCTCATTGACTGTTTTTATGAGGACAGACTTATGGCTTTTCTTAGGGTCCGCGGAAAAAAGGCCCTCCACATCAGAGAGAATTATCAGCCTTTCAGCGTCAACAAGCCCTGCAACCAATGAAGCAAGGTTGTCATTATCGCCGAACTTTATTTCATCAGTTGCAACTGTATCGTTCTCATTGATTATCGGGATAATGCCGTATGAAAGCAGTGTATCAAGCGTGTTCTTGGAATTGATGTATCTCTTCCTGTCGGTAAAATCATCCCGCGTGAGCAGAACCTGCGCAACCTTTTTGCCGAATTCGCCGAAGCTCTTCTCATAAGCCCACATCAGACTGCTCTGCCCTACAGCAGCCGCAGCCTGTTTGAGTTGTATATCTTTCGGCTTCTCCTTAAGTCCGAGCTTTCTCATGCCCGCGGCAACAGCGCCTGAAGATACAAGGACGACCTCACAGCCCATATCCTGAGCATCCCTGATATCAGACGCAATAGCCGTAATGCGCCTTGTATCAAGCCCCTCTTTCTCATCAGCAACTATGTTGCTGCCGACTTTTACAACAATCCTTTTCATATAGAGATTCCGTTATCCCCCAATAGTTAGAGTCATCCTATTTCTTTTCTTGTTTGCAGGTTAAATTTAATAGTACGCGGATCACGTGCACAATGAAAAAATCCAATCACAATAATCTGGTTGTCTTTTATCGTAAAGTAGATAGCGTACGGAAACCTTCTAAGTAAACGACGCCTGAAGTCCTTATAAACTTTGGGATAAAGCAATGGATTTTGGCGGATTTCTCCGGCACAGGCATAGAAAATCCTGAGAAATTCTTCGCCAAGCCCCTGCGACTTGTCTTCATACCACGAATAGCCTCCAATGACATCTTCTTCGAGTTCGGGAAGGAAATGCAGGGTGTATGTCATTTCCTTTTTTCTATTCTTGCCTGAAGTTCTTCAAGAGATAAAAGATTTCCCGGAGCAGATTCATGCCTTTTGAATCTACTGTCCAATGCCTCCATATGGCTCTGAGGAACAGGCACGACAGTTTCATCCGAAGCAATGCTGTCCCAAATATCCTCCACCAGCATGATTTTTTCCGGTGTGCTTAATTTGGTAAGTTCAGGAATATCTTTTACTTGCACTGTATGCCTCCTTTTTTTTATTTTATTCTTACCATAATAATAACATTTATTGTCATGGCATTGAATTATTATACAAGGTTCTTTTATACCGTGTGTATGAGAAAATTATATCTCATACCGCCATGACAGAATTATACATCACCGCCGGTCTTACTGTCATCAGTTTTTATTGGTTATTGCAAAGATGGAATGTTAATTATTACTGAGGATTGGTGAGTGAGTGTGAGTGTAGATAGCGTAACATCAATTCTGTAAATATGAAACAGGGTATAATTCTCAATGGTCA
>CAZHHV010000109.1:0-7001 GCA_964532335.1 uncultured Nitrospiraceae bacterium | reverse complement strand
TGGAACTGCTTCATAAATATCGTCTGAGTCATGGCCTGCTGATTGCTGATGCCTTGATAGCGGCAACAGCCATTATCAAAGGGGCGTCTTTAGCAACAAAAAATCGAAGTGATTATAGTTTCATTGATGAATTAGAGATGATTTCTTATGAATAGTGAGAAGACAGGGAAAAGATAGATTTTGAAGGAAGCGGCGTAAAATTGAAAACTGTGTGGAGCCAGTGTAATGAGCAAAATTAAAGACCTGACCCTCGGTGGTTGGAAATTATTCAATGAAGACCCGCCTCATGTAAAAGGCATCCGCATTCAGACAAACTCCCAGCATACGGAAAGCATAGGGGAAGGCTATGTCGGAAAGATTGTATTCAGCAAGAATTTGGCTGTGGCAAGATAGGACTAAAAAGGGTGAAAATGAGATTAATTAGAACCGTTGTTCTCGCTAACTAATTCGGTACATGACTCGCCGAGGAGAGTAACTTTCTGGAGTTTATCAAAAGGTGTCTCATAATTCAATCCGCCATGTTTTCTCAGGTAGTTATATTCAAAATAGAAAAAATTTTCATTTAACGATAATCTTTCATAACACTATATAGTGGTAGCTGCTATCCACGGATACAAAATATAGATACCCCTTAATTTTATTCATTTTTTCCTTGACAAGCCCTCCCTTAACCCCTATATTAGTGGTAAAAAGTGGTAGAAGGTGGAGGGAAGATGCCTTCTTTTTCGGGAAAATATTATTATACAGTAGATCCAAAGGGCAGAATCATTGTCCCTGCTCCCTTTAGAGAAATCATTTCCGCTAATTACAGCCCGAAACTTTACGTCGTCAATGCTGCGTTTGATAAGTGCCTTCATTTATATCCGCAAGAGGAATGGAACAGGCTTGAAGAAAGGGTGAGGGCCATGCCAAAGATGGATGAGGCAGTAAAGTTTTTCATGAGAAAGGTTATTGCATCCGCTGTTGAGATTGAACTGGATAAGCAGGGGAGAGTGCTTATTCCTGTTGCTCACAGAGAGGACTCAGGCATAAACGGAGAGATAGTTGTTGTCGGACAAATAGATAAGATAGAACTCTGGGACAGGAAAGAATGGGATGTGATGGTTGACCCTGCGAAAATAGACAAAAAGGCTGTTGAACAAAGACTTGTAAGCTACGGGCTTTAGAGGCGGTGAACTGTGAAGGTTATTCATCTCCCTGTGATGTTAAGGGAGGTGATTATGTTGCTGAAACCAGTATTAGGGGGAGTATATGTTGATGCAACAGTCGGGCTTGGCGGTCACGCAGAAGAAATACTCAGGCATATCGGACATGGAAGGCTTTTCGGCATTGACAGGGATGAAGAGGCTCTGGATATGGCAATGAAAAGAATTCCCGATAACAGGCTTACCTTGAAGAAGGGGAAATTTTCTGATATCAGCAAGCTGGCTGCCGAAGCAGGCATTTCAGAAGTGGACGGGATTTTATTGGACCTCGGCACATCCATGTTTCATCTCAAGACCGCTGAAAGAGGTTTCAGTTTTTTTTCAGAAGAGCCTTTGGATATGAGGATGGACAGGGAACAGGAAATTACAGCAGCGTACATCGTCAATAAATATCCTGAAAAAGAGATAAGCAGGATTTTGTGGGAGTACGGCGAAGAAAAACTCTCACGGAAAATAGCAAGGGCAGTTATTGATTACAGGGCCGAAAAGAAAATAGATACCTGCGCTGAATTATCAGATATTGTTTACAGGGTTTACAGGCAAAGAGGGAAGCATCATCCTGCAACAAAGACATTTCAGGCGTTGAGGATTGCTGTGAATGATGAACTCAATGAACTCCGAAAAGGGCTTAATGAGGCGGCAGGCATTCTTAAGAGCGGAGGCAGGCTGTGTGTTATTTCATATCATTCACTTGAGGACAGGATAGTAAAGAACTTTATAAGGGATGAATATAAGCAGGGGGTATTAAGGATGTTAACCAAGAAGCCCATGGCCCCTTCAGACGAAGAAGTAAGATTCAATCCGTCTGCGAGGAGCGCAAAATTAAGAGGAGCGGAAAAAATATGACCCATGTGAACCGAAGCGGTATTGTTTCTTTCTTCCTGGTCCCTCTGTCCGTAGCGCTTATTTTGTTCGGCATCTTCTCAATTGTATGGCTGAGGTCAAGTGTAAGGACCGCAGAATACAGTATTGCCGCGCTGGACCATAGGAGGATGGAAATCCTCAGGGACAGAAAGACTCTGATGGCAGAGAAGGCAGGCCTTCTGTCAATACAGAGTGTTAAAAGCAAGGGCAGCGGAAAACTCGCTTTGGTTTTCCCTGACAGGATAAAAGTAGTCTATGTGAAGAAGGATGGGAAGAACACCCCATTCAAGGCATCTTTAGAGGGGAGGCAGTTGTCAGGGCCTTAACCTGTAAGCAAAAGAATGGAGATTAAAAAGTTAGAGATAATCCCCCCTCACCCCCCTTTAGCAAAGGGGGGTGAGGGGGATTTGGGGTATGAATGAGGAAAAGAGCGATAATTCTTAATACCGCAATAATCTTTGGTTTTGTTGCGGTATTTTTGCGTCTTGTGGATTTGATGGTGCTTAACCACGGCAGGTTTTCCGAGAGGGCAAGGATACAGCAGGTCAAGCAGGAAGATATACAGGTAAGGCGCGGATTCATATTTGACAGAAGGGGAAGGGAACTTGGTGTGAATCTTGAAGTAGAGTCATTGTTTTGCGACCCTGCAGCCGTGGTCTCTCCTCAGACTGCGGCTTATGACATTTCAGGAGTTATAGGAAAAAAGCCCGAGGCGATGCTTACAAAATTTTCTTCCAAGGGCAGGTTTGTCTGGGTGGAAAGAAAGCTTAATACTGAAACAGCGGAGAAGATAAAAAAAATGGATATAAAAGGGCTTGGTTTTGTGCCTGACGCAAAGAGATTTTATCCGAAAGGCAAGCTTGCCTCTCACGTTATCGGAGCTGTCGGCATTGATAATCAGGCGCTTGAAGGCGTTGAACTGAAATACAATAAATTCTTAAAAACACCCGGAGGAAAGATCCTTGTTACGAGGGATGCAAGAGGAAGGACGCTTTCTGCAGGCGTAGATATAGAGTCAAAAGGCAATAATGTATTTTTGACAATAGATGAGGGGCTTCAGTATATAGTCGAGAAAGAGCTTGATAATGCAATGGCACAGTGGCGGGCGTCTGCCGCAACCATAATAATGATGGATCCATTCACAGGCGAGATACTGGCATTTGCAAACAGGCCTGCCTATGATCCAAATTCCGCGGCATATGCAAAGGACTTTGAAAAAAGAAACAGGGCAATAACAGATTGTTATGAGCCCGGCTCTACCTTCAAGATAATTGTCGGCTCGGCAGCTATTGAAGAGGGGATTGTAAAATTAGACACAAAATTTGACTGCAGTAAGGGCGCTGTATCAGTCGGCAGTTCTGTCATCCATGATGCGCATAAACACGGCGTGCTCACATTCAAAGAGGTGATACAGAAGTCTTCAAATGTCGGCAGCACAATGATAGGCATGCAGCTTGGCAGGGAGAGGGTATATAAGTATGCGAAGCGCTTTGGCTTTGGAGAAAAAACAGGAATAGACCTGCCGGGCGAAGTATCAGGCTGGATAAGGCTGCCTGAAAAGTGGTCGGCAGGGTCTATAGGAGCAATATCAATAGGGCAGGAGGTTGCGGTTACGCCGCTTCAGATTCTGAGGGCTTACTCAGCGATAGCGAACGGAGGCGTTCTTATCACCCCTCATGTAGTGTCGGAAATAAGGTCTCCGGATGAGGTCCCTGTGTATTCATTTAACTCCAAGGGAAACAAGAGGGCTATCTCAAAAAAGACGGCAGAAATATTTAAGGATATATTGAAGACAGTCGCAGAGGAAGGCGGGACAGGTAAAAGCGCCTCTGTTGAGGGCAATCACGTTGCAGGCAAAACAGGGACAGCGCAGATTATAGACCCAAGGACAAAGAGATATTCAAAGGAAAAATATGTTGGTTCATTTGTTGGGTTCGTTCCTGCAGACAATCCCATGATAGCAATGATTGTTGTTATTTATGAGCCGAAAGGTCAGATTTACGGAGGGGTTATTGCCGCTCCTGTTTTTAAAGAGATAGCAAAACAATCACTCTCGTATCTCAATGTGCCGAGAGAAGATGTCGGAGAAAAGAATATTTTGGTTGTTGAGAGGAGGTAATGAAAGTGAATAGTGAACAGTGGATAGTGAATAGTTTTTCAGACTGTTTACTATCTACAATGGCATTAATCGCATGTCATTCCCGCTTGTCGGGAATCTTTCTTCAAGAAGGATTGCGGACAAGCCGCAATGACGGAACTGAAATGGTCACGTGGCTTTACTTATGGTCTTATTAGTAACTATGAAATTGAAGATGCTTATAAAAAATATGGAGATAAAAGAGATAACCAGTCCGCCAGAGGCGGATGATGTTGATGTAACTGGGATTGCCTATGACTCAAGGAAGGTCAAGGCAGGCGATGTCTTTGTTGCCGCAAAGGGCGAAAAGTGTGACGGCCATGATTTTATCAGTGATGCGGTCAAGAAAGGCGCAGTTGCAGTGGTGCATGAAGAACATGAGAATAAGCTTTTAGCTGACAGCTATCAGCTTACAGCCATCAAGGTCAGTGACAGCAGGAAGTCTCTTGCGTATCTTTCCAATAATTTTTACGAGAAGCCGTCCGATAAGTTAACTGTCATTGGAGTAACCGGAACTAATGGAAAGACAACGGCAACGTATCTTATAAAGTCAATCCTTGAGGCATGGGGAAAAGATGCCGGGCTGATAGGCACTATAAATTATCTTGTAAAGGACAGGCATTATGACGCCCCTCATACCACGCCTGAGGCGCTTGAGTTTCAGTCTATATTGAACGAGATGGTTTCAGCAGAGTGCACCCATGTTGTGACAGAAGTATCATCCCATGCGCTTGCGCAGAAGCGGGTGGACTATACGGGTTTCAGTGTTGCAGTTTTTACGAATCTTACAAGAGACCATCTGGATTTTCATATAACGATGGAAGACTATTTCAGGGCCAAGGAAAGACTGTTTAAAGAACTTCTTTTGAAAGACGGGACGTCTGTAATAAATTTTGACGACCCTTATGGAAGAAAATTGATCTCTGAACTCAAGATATCACAGCAGGGCGCAGCAAATCTACGTGATTCAAAAGCTGAAAATGTGATTACATACGGCATTGAAACAGGCGCGGATATTGCTGCAGTAAATATTAAAAACTCATTTGACGGACTTATGTTTGATATTGACTTCAACGGCAGGATATACAGTGTTCAGTCACCGCTTGTAGGCACTTATAATGTCTACAATATACTCTCTGCTGTAGGCGCTGCCGTGAGCCTGAATGTGCCGTGGGATGCGATAATAAGCGGAATAAAGAATATGGTTTCGGTAAGGGGAAGGTTTGAAAAGGTTGGCCTCGGACAGAATTTCCTCTGCATAGTTGACTATGCTCACACAGAGAATGCGATTGAAAGGCTGATATGCGCCGCCAGGGAGCTTATCAGCCAGCCACCGAAGTCACGCATTATGCATCACACCCCGCGTATTATTACTGTATTCGGCTGCGGCGGCGACAGGGACAGGGGAAAGAGGCCGCGAATGGCAGCGATAGCAACAAAACTGAGCGATTACGTTTTGATAACCTCTGATAATCCCCGCAGCGAAGAACCGATGGAGATAATAAAAGAGATAGAGAAGGGCGCATTGAGGATGAATTATACAATTGAACCCGACAGGGAGAAGGCTATTCAAAAGGCGGTGGAGGCCGCAGAAGAAGGCGATATACTGCTGATTGCAGGAAAGGGCCACGAGGATTATCAGGAGATAAAAGGCTTAAGGCATAAATTCAGCGACAGGGAGATAGCAGAGAAAGCGATAAGGAGATTATGGCAATTTTAACAGTAGAAGATGTTATCAATGCAACAGGGGGGCGTATTGTCTATAAAAACGGCAACTCCCATCCATTTACTGGCGTATCCATAGATTCACGGACAATAGGAGACGGAGAGCTGTTTGTTGCATTGCGCGGCGTAAGATTTGACGGGCATGATTTTATTTATAAGGCGCTTGAAAGAGGAAGCGGAGCGCTGGTGAACTTTCCGCCTGCAGAGCACCTGAAAGGCAAGGCGATAATATATGTGAAAAACACTCTCAGCGCACTTCAGGCTATTGCGCGTTATGTGCGTATGAGAAGCAATATCTCTGTCATCGGCATAACAGGGACCAATGGAAAGACAACGACGAAAGAGTTGATAGCATCAATCCTGAGCACAAAATACAGGGTTCATAAGAATACAGGCAATCTCAATAATCAGATTGGTCTTCCCCTGAGCCTTATAAAACTTCGTCCTGATGATGAGGTTAGTGTTCTTGAGATGGGAGCAAGCTCTCCCGGAGACATAAGGGAATTGTGTGGGATTGCAGCGCCTGATTGCGGTGTTGTGACAAACATAGGGCCGGGACATCTTGAAGGTTTCGGGAGTCTTGAAGCAGTCAGAAATACAAAGCTTGAACTCCTTGATACCGTGAAAAAAGTTGTAGTAAGCGCGGATGATGCTTTTCTTATGCAAGGAGTTTCAGGATATCAGGGTGAAGTTATTACATTCGGCATAGAGAACAAGGCTGATGTTTTTGCAAAAGATATAAGGATGAAAGATAGAGGCTCTGATTTTATGCTTTGTTTCGGTGAAGGCAACTATGTAGAGGTAAACCTGAATCTCCCGGGGGCTTTTAATATCTATAATGCGCTTGCCGCAGCAGCCGTGGGACAGGTTTTCAATATTGAGCTTCGCGATATAAAAACCGGGCTTGAATCTTTTAAAGGCGTCCCTATGAGTAACTACTTCGACGGAGAAAATATTTTAATGATAATAAAGGGTAAAAATGAGACGTAGAGAAAAAAGTCATATTAATTATCAAAAGATTCCTTTGCTTCCAAGTGTAACCTCATGGAAAGAAGTTGATATTCGAGAAT
>CAZHHV010000108.1:4141-7011 GCA_964532335.1 uncultured Nitrospiraceae bacterium | reverse complement strand
GTTTCATTAATAGTATAGCGCGTGTTAGACCAATATTTTAATTGGATTTCTGCCGAATCGCCTCCTGCACCGGCTATAGTCAGCTTATCGCTCTTTCCGGTGAAGCTCCACGGATCTACAGTAATATTACTATGAAAATTAAATGCCCTATATGCAAAAAGACAACAACATGGGAAGAAAATCCAAACAGGCCGTTCTGCTCTGAAAGATGCAAGCTCCTGGACCTCGGCAAATGGGTGTTTGAGGAATATAAGATTCCGGGAGAAAAAGCGGAGGAAGAAAAAAAAGAGGAGAAAGATTCAGATTGAGACGAATACTTTTCTTTCACATTCTCTTACTCTTTCTTCTTGCATGCTCGCCGCAGAACCGCCTTTCCGGCTATATCTATTACCGGCTTAATACAAACCCGACAACACTGGACCCTGCGCTTATTGTGGATGTCACAGGAGGCTCTCTCTCAGCCAAGCTCTTTAACGGGTTGGTTAGAATGGATAAGGACTTAAACATCATTCCCGACATGGCATCAAAGTGGAAAATATCAGAAAACGGGCTTGTTTACAGATTTGAATTAAAAAAAGGCGTGATGTTCTCCAACGGCAAAGAAGCAACAGCCGGAGACTTCAAATATTCATTTGAAAGGGTTCTTAATCCAAAAACGCGGTCTCCCAACACATGGGTCTTTGACAAGATAAAAGGCGCAAGAGAGTTTATGAATGGTAAAGCGAAAGAGGTTTCAGGCATAAAGGCAGTAAACGATTACATGCTTGAGATAACCCTTGATAAACCCTTTTCTCCATTTCTGAATCTCCTTGCAATGACTGCTGCATATGTAGTCCCAAAGGAAGAAATAGAAAAATGGGGAGTGGACTTTTCCTCTCACCCTATGGGAACAGGGCCGTTTATACTCAAACATTGGCTTCCAAACAGAGAACTCCTGTTTGAGGCAAGAACCGATTATTTCGACAGCCTTCCAAAAATCAGCGGTATCTCCTATAAGATAATCCCCGAAGACCTGACAACAATAACGGAATTTGAAATTGGCAATCTTGATGTGATAACCATTCCCGCATCGTCATTTTCCAGATTTAAAAAAGACAGCAAGTTATCTGATTTAATATCATCCATAAACGGGACAAACACCTATTACCTCGGGCTTAACTGTTCAAAGAAACCTTTTGATAATCCTATTCTCAGAAAGGCAATGAACTATGCAATTGACAGGGAAAAGATGTTAAGGACTGTTTACGAAGGAAGGGGAAGAATTGCATCAGGGCCAGTGCCTGACATGCTGAGAAAATGGAAGGCGCCTGCATCTTACGAATATAATCCGTCAAAAGCCGGAGAGTTAATAAAGGCTGCCGGCTACCCTGATGGGCTTGAAGTCAATTTTTATATAACAGCGGACAACGAGGTTGTGGATACTGCCGAGGTGATACAGTCATATCTCAAAGAAGTTGGGATTAAGGCAAATATCAAACAGCTTGAATGGAGCGCATATAAAGATGCAATCAATAAAGGCGAGCCTGACATGTTCTGGCTTGGATGGTTTGCTGACTATCCTGACCCTGAAAATTTTCTCTTTCCTTTATTCCACTCGGCAAACCTCGGCCCGGCTGGTAACAGAGCAAGATATAAGAATCCTGCGGTAGATTCTCTTATTGAAAAAGGCCAGCACGCACAAACGACAAAAGAGAGAAACAGATACTACGAAAAGGCAGAGAAACTTATAGTCAACGATGCGCCATGGGTATTCTTCTGGCACAAAACTGATTACACCTTAAGGCAGCAGTGGGTAAAGAATTATCAGATATATCTTATCTACAGCATTGATAAGGGAACGGAGATTGGTTTTTGAAACTTTGCTTTTATTGTCATTCCCGCTTGCCGGGAATCCTTCTGCGATTCCGAACTGAGTCTCTGACTGCATGTAGACAAGAGCAAAAAGATTCTGGACAAGCCAGAATGACGGGAATGACTATCGCATTTAAAAGTTTTGAGACTGGCATGTATGCTTAATGTCCTATCTCCACGGCTCAATAATCACCTTTATGGACTCCTTTGCCTCGGCAACGAGCTTGAAACCAAGCTGTGCCTCGGACATGCCCAACCTATGCGTAATCATATCCTTTACATTCACCCTCCGGGCGCTGATAAACTCTATTGCCAAAGCAAGGTCAGATGGAGCTGCTCCGTAGGATGTCACCATCTTTATCTCGTTTCTCCAGAAATCATTTATCGGCACCGATACATTAATTCCCGGTTCAGGGACCGCAAAAAACAGAATCGTGCCTCCTTTATCAACTGACTGAAGCGCCTGCTCAATGGCAGGCATTGCGCCGGTGCATACAATCACGCAATCAGTAAGCCTTCCATCGTTTAATTCCTTAACGCGTTTCGGGACATCCTCTTTGGCGTAAATCACATTGTCAGCGCCAAATTTCCTTGCGGCATTAAGGCGGTATTCATTTATATCCGTAGCGATAATCCTTTCCGCGCCAGCATCCTTTGCCAGATTTATATGCAGAAGCCCTGAGATTCCGCTTCCAATTACAAGAACGCTTTGTCCCTGTTTCAGATTTGCGACTCTCTGTCCTCTCAGAATGCACGCCAGGGGCTCTATGAATGTTCCTTCTTCATAAGACATATTCTCAGGGAGGATATAAACACCGCTCTTAACATTTATCTCAGGCACTCTGAGATACTCTGCAAAACCTCCGGGGTCATAATTTGTTTTATGAAGTGTCTCGCAGGCAGTGTGATAGCCGCTAAGGCAATAGCGGCAGACGTTGCACGGAACATGATGTGAAACAAAAACCCTGTCGCCAATTCTCAAGGCTGATGGCTGATGGCTGATGGCTGAAAGCTCCGTG
>CAZHHV010000108.1:0-4131 GCA_964532335.1 uncultured Nitrospiraceae bacterium | reverse complement strand
TCTCATGCCCCAAAACCCTCGGAGCTTTTTTAATCCTGTACCATTCCATTACATCGCTCCCACAGATTCCGCTTGCCATAACCTTAACCAGCATCTCGCCCTTCCCTATTTTGGGAACAGGTATCTCCTCAACCCGCACATCATTATTCCTGTAATACATCGCAACTTTCATAGACAAATAATATACCATAGAAAAGAGATTTTGTTTGACAGAGATAATGACATTAAGTAGAATTTAGGCATTGAGACTGATTCAGCTAAAATGAAAAAATCCGCACCATGTGCTACTATCATCCCAATTCTGGAGCAAAATGGCACTCGGTGCTATTATGAACAAGTTAAATGCACCTCAAAAGAAGCTATCATGAACAAAAACATTAAACTCAAAAAACTCAATGCTATAAAAGTAAAACCAACCGGTGAATACCCCTGCCAGTGGGATGATTTGATTGATTCTAAGAACAATGTCATTGCCACAATATACACTCTGAAAGAAGGCAGAAAAGACAATCTGAAGTCTGGAGTTGAAAAAGGGACAGACGGAATTTATGACATTGTTGTCAATTCAAAAGAGATTACTGCTGAAGTAGTAAAAAATGCCTTCGCTGATTTGGAAAAGATTACTGATAAACGCTATATGCTTGCCGATACTATTTCGTCATTCCGCACTTGAGCCTACTTCGCCGAAGCGGCTACGAAGGCTGAATGCGGAATCCAGTTAGTCGTAATTTACTGTCTCAAAAAAAAGTGTCTGAATCCCTGCTGGAGTTTATCCCGTACATTGATACGGGGCAGGAATGACAACATAATAAAATAGGTTTAATGCCTGCTCAGTTCTGCCTTGCTTGCGGTAACGCCCTTTACCTTCTTCGGTGATTTCTTTGCCTTTGCTTTCAGAGCCTTATAGATTTCGTATGCCCTTTTAGGCGTTGCATTATCATGGACAATCGCCCTTACAGCCTGAATCATTGCAACAGGAGCTTCTGACTGGAAGATATTCCTTCCCATATCAACGCCTGCCGCTCCGCGGGAGATTGCATTGTAGGTCAGCTCAAGCGCCTCGTATTCAGGAAGTTTTTTTCCTCCTGCCATAACGAGCGGCACAGGGCATGTCTTTACAAGTTTTTCAAAGCCCTCGCAGTAATATGTCTTTACAAAATGCGCTCCGAGTTCAGCGGCTATCCTGCAGCTCAGTGCAAGATACCTTGCATCACGAACCATGTTTTTCCCAACTGCCGTAACAGCAAGCACAGGCATACCATAGCGATGCCCCTCATCAATCAGTTTTGTAAGATTCAGAAGCGTCTCTTTCTGATTAGGCGAGCCGACATATATTGAGAGAGCAACTGCCGATGCATTTAACCTTACCGCATCCTCCATGGAAACGGTCAGCCCTTCATTGGACAGGTCTTCATCAAGAATGCTGTTTCCTCCTGAGACTCTTAAGACTATCGGCGTCTCTGATATTGGAGAAACTGATGTGCGGACCATTCCTCTTGTCGGCATCAAGGCATCAGCATAAGGAAGCAGCGGCTTGATTGTTTTTTCCGCATCTTCAAGCCCTGTCGTAGGCCCGAGAAAATATCCGTGGTCCACCGCAAGCATAACGGTTTTTCCGTCAGATTTAATTATCCTTGAAAGACGGTTCTTTAATCCCCAGTCATACATAAATCCTCCTTTTTCAGTGTCTGTGTCAGTGTTCAGTAATCAGACACTGACACTTAAAACTGACACTGTCACTATTCACTGTTTACTGCCTTTCTGTTCAAATAGCGTCTTTACTTCGTTCATAAGCTCGCTTATATCCTTAAACTGCCTGTAAACAGATGCAAACCTCACATACGCAACCTTATCAAGCTCTCTCAGCGAAGACATTACCTCTTCTCCGACCCATGTGCTCGGTATTTCCTTCACACCAAGGTTTATGAGCTTTTTCTCTATTGAATCAACAATCCCTTCAAGCGCCTCCACGCTGACAGGCCTTTTTTCACATGCCTTTTCCAGACCCCTCAGTATCTTCGGCCTGTCAAACGGCTCGCGCCTTCCATCCTTTTTCACAACCATGGGGACTACATCTTCAACACGCTCATAAGAGGTGAAACGCTTTCCGCACTTCAGGCATTCGCGCCTTCTGCGTATCGCATCGCCTTCCTTGCTCGTCCGCGAGTCAATGACCTTGTCTTCGAGATTATTGCAAAATGGACATTTCATAACTTAGTAAATAGTGTCAGTGATCAGTGTCAGTGATCAGTTTTTTATTACTTTGATTGTTCACTAATCACTGTCACTGTTTACTGTTTTTTAATATATCGAAAATCTCTTGCATATCTCCCCTGCCCTCTGCCTGAGCCTTCCAACCTTTGCCTCATCAGAGTTGTTCTTTAATACCTCATCTATTATCTCTGCTATATCCGCCATTTCCGCTTCACCCATCCCCCTTGTAGTAACACACGGCGTGCCAAGCCTCATACCGCTTGTTATTGCAGGAGGCCGTTCGTCATAGGGAATTGAATTTTTATTAACTGTAATGCCTGCCTTGTCCAATGCTTCTTCTGCTTCCTTTCCTGTTATCCCCTTATTTGCGAGGTCAACAAGCATAAGGTGGTTGTCTGTCCCGCCTGATATTATCCTGAATCCCCTTTTTATAAGTTCTTCAGCAAGTTTTTTTGCATTTTCTATAACCTTTTTCTGATACTCTTTGAACCCATCATTCAGAGCCTCTTTGAGTGCGACTGCCTTTGCAGCAATCACATGAACCAGAGGGCCTCCCTGAATTCCCGGGAATATCATTTTATCTATAGCTTTCGCGTATTCTGCCCTGCACATTATCATCCCGCCCCTCGGCCCGCGGAGTGTCTTATGGGTTGTTGTTGTAACAAAATCCGCATAAGGCACAGGAGACGGATGAATGCCTGCTGCTACAAGCCCTGCTATATGCGCTATATCTGCCGTCAGATAAGCGCCGACCTCTTTTGCAATCTCCGAGAATGTCTTGAAGTCAAGAGTCCTTGAATAAGCGCTTGCGCCTACAAGTATCATCTTTGGTTTGTTTTTTACCGCAAGCCTGCGCACCTCTTCATAATCAATGTATCCTGTTTCTTTATTAACTCCGTAAGGAATATTTTTATAAAGTATTCCTGAAAAGTTTACGGATGCGCCATGCGAGAGATGCCCTCCGTGGCTGAGGTTCATTCCGAGAATGGTATCTCCGGGTTTAAGAAACGCAAAATACACAGCCATGTTTGCCTGTGTCCCTGAATGAGGCTGGACATTTACATGCTCGGCTCCGAAGAGTTCCTTGGCCCTTTCTATTGCGAGATTTTCAACAATGTCTGCATATTCACATCCGCCGTAATATCGCTTATTTGGATATCCTTCGGCATATTTATTGGTAAATACAGAACCCTGCGCCTCAAGAACAGCAGGACTTGCATAGTTTTCCGATGCGATAAGAACAATCTTCTCCTTTTCTCTTTCTATCTCTTCCTGAATCGCCCTGTAAATATCCGGGTCTGAGAGTTTGAGCCTTTCAAAGTCCATGTTTTATAAATCTTTCCTCTATCAGCTTTATCTTTCTAAGACGATTTGCATGTCTGCCGCCTTCAAATTCTGTGCTGAACCATACCCTGACAATCTCTTTCGCAAGGTCTTTGCCTACAATCCTGCCGCCTATCACAAGCACATTTGCATCATTGTGCGTCCTGCTCATTTTTGCAGTGAAGAGGTCATTGCAGAGAGACGCCCTTATATTGGGAATCTTATTCGCAACAATTGACATGCCGATGCCTGTGCCGCATATCAGTATGCCCCTGTCTACCTTGCCTTCTGAGACTTCCCTGGATACCTTTTCTCCAAAATCAGGATAGTCCACGGATTGAGGGCCATTTGTGCCAAGATCAAGGCATTCTATCTTCACCTCGCTGAGAATGGAGATTAGCTCATTTTTAAGCTCTACGCCAGCATGGTCACTGCCGATTGCAACTTTCATTTTTACCCCGTTAGAAATCTCCGCTGCTTGCCCCGCTGGAAGGTCAAAGATTTTCTAACGGGGTTTACCTCGAATGCATATTTTATCTAAGAGTTAAAGTGTAAGTCAAGGTTCCGAATTGCCTCATCAAAAATCTATATGAA
>CAZHHV010000107.1:0-7017 GCA_964532335.1 uncultured Nitrospiraceae bacterium | reverse complement strand
AATGTCTGCATCATTCGGGTTGACAAATAGCAAAACGATGGGATAATTAATTCACAGTATTAAAATCTGGAGGAGGAGAGAATGTATCCGGAAGATCTCAAATACCACAAAGAACACACATGGGTCAGAGTATCAGGCAAAAAGGCAACTATCGGCATAACAGACTATGCGCAGGACGCTCTGGGAGATATTGTATATATCGACCTGCCGGAAACTGACACCACTATTGAAGCAAACAGCGAACTCGCAGAAATTGAGTCCACAAAGGCAACTTCATCTGTTATCAGCCCTGTAAGCGGCGCTGTCACTGAAGTTAATGACGACCTGTCAGAATCTCCGGAGGTGATCAATGAGGAGCCATACGGAAAAGGCTGGATAGCCGTCATTGAGATGGATGACAATTCAGAAGTTGACGACCTCATGGACGCGGCTGACTATGCAAAATACGTTGAAGAGGAAGCAAAATGAGAGTTGCTATACTTGGCGCAGGGCCCGGCGGATATGTCGCGGCGCTCAAGGCGGCGCAACTGGGAGCGCAGGTTACCGTCATAGAAGACATAGAGGTGGGAGGAACATGCCTTAACAGAGGGTGCATTCCTACAAAGGCTCTTGTCGCATCAGCAGCGGCATATTCCAAAGCAAAAAACATGGAAGAATTCGGCATAGAACTCAGGGGTGAACTTATCCCTAATCTTCATAAGATCAATGAGAGGAAAAACAAGATAGTAAGCGTTCAGGTAAAAGGAATCAGAGGGTTATTCAAAAGCTGGGGAGTAGTTTTAAAAGAAGGCAGAGGCGCTCTGCTTTCACCGAAAGAGATTGAGGTAAGAGGTAAGGACGGCTCAACTGAAAAGATTGAGGCTGAAAAAATAATAATAGCAACAGGCTCAAGGCCTGCGCAGATACCTTCTTTCATTTTTGACGGAAAAAACATACTCTCAAGCGATGATGCGCTCAATCTCACAGAGATACCAAAATCCATGCTTATCATAGGCGCAGGAGTTATAGGATGCGAATTTGCCTGCATCTATAAAGAACTCGGAGCTGATGTGACAATGGTGGAGATGATGCCGCGCGCAGTTGTCACCGAAGATATGGAAATATCCGGACTTCTGGAAAAGGAACTGAAAAAGAAAAAGATAAAACTTTATACGAATGTTAAGGTAGAAAAGGTTGAGGTAAGGGAAGACGGCGTTCACGCCTTCATGTCGGACGGCAAGGAGATTATTGCTGAAAAGGTTCTCGTATCAATCGGAAGGGCGCTTAACAGCGATGGCATCGGACTTGAAAACACCGGAATTCAAAAGGGCAAAAGGGGAGAGATCCCGGTAAATGAAAAAATGGAGACAAACGTTCCTGATATTTATGCAATAGGTGATGTAACGGGAGGAATGCTCCTTGCGCATATTGCATCAACACAGGGAATCATCGCGGCAAAAAATATCATGGGGCATAACGAGAAGATGGACTACAATACTGTGCCGGCAGCCATATTCACATCTCCTGAGATTGCATCAGTAGGATTGAGAGAGCAGCAGGCAGAAGAGAAAGGCATCAAGATAAGAACAGGCCATTTCCAGTTCAGAGGCCTGGGCAAGGCTCATGCAATGGGAGAGATAGCTGGTTTCATAAAGGTAATTGCAGATGAAGCCACCGACAAACTCCTTGGGATGCATATCATAGGGCCGCATGCATCCGACCTTATTCATGAGGGAGCAGTTGCAATAAAGTCCGGGTTAAAGGTCAGAGACATTGCAAATACAATACACGCACACCCGACATTATCAGAGGGAATCATGGAGGCTTCGGAAGACGTTCACAACGAGGCGGTACATATACCGCCCAAGAAATAAACGTGGCGAAGAGTGCGCAGAAGACAGAAGCAAAGGACTGGGTTGTTATCGCAAAAGAGACACGCAAGTATCTTTTCTCAGAACTTGATGTGCTTCTAAGGGCAGTTGACAGATTTTTCAATATAGAAAATATACCTTCAACAAAAGAAAATCTTGCGGAGAGCAATTTCTTTGATGAACTTTCTGCTGTTAGGGACATAATCCTCCGTGTGCTCAGTCTCCTTGAGGTCATAATCTCGGAAAGCAAGAGAAATGCATACTGGTTTCAGAAATTTGCTGAGACAAAATTCCTTACAGACCGTAAGAGAGACATCCTTCGTGAAGAATTATACAGGCAGGACACTGCTGAAAAGGGGATTCTTCTGCTGTATGATTCATTCACCAACCTGAAAATCCTTGCCGGCGACCTTTTAAAAACAGGGGACATCCCTTATCTAAGCTATCTGAATATAGGACAGATACTGAGCAAGGAAATAAGAGAAAATAATTATTTTAACCCGTTCAAAAAAGACATAGACCCTGAGTTTGACATAATATACAATCACGAGATATCAGAGATAGTTAAAGGCATAAAGAATAAAGAGGCAAAAAAGCATATTTCTCTGATAATAGTCTACCTCTTCAGATTTCTTAGGTATCTCAACCATATAGACGTAACAACACAAAGGACAATTTCTCTTAATACTTCACTGATTATACTCATGCTTGTGCGGTCAGAAATCGAGGCCTTCAGCAATTATGTTGAAAAAATTATAACCAAAATCTCACAGCCTGACATGAAAACACTGCTCCAATCGCTTTCCTTCCAGTTTTCCATGGAAACGAAAAGAGTGTATCAGCAGGAGTTGAAAGACATACTGAAGAAAAAGGCTCCGGGTTTTTTCCGCGGGAGAATAGAGAACAGTCAGGGAATACTTAATAATCTTACCGAGCAGAGCATCATCCAAATCGCCAACTTCTACAAACCCGGACTGAAAGGCGAAGACATATTTGCGAATTTCACAACAAAACTTGAACAGTCCCTGAAGCTCAGGGAAGACATCTTTGCGCTGCATAAGTTTCTAATTTCCATTCAGGGGGCTTCAGACTCCCCGGGAAAAACAATACAGATATTTGAGTCATTAAGAAACTTCATGCTTTACTTTGAAAGTTTTACCTTCAAACTGCTAAGATATGAAGACTATGAAGAATTTGTCTCTTTTTTTAAGGAAGTGCTATCATTTAAAAAAGAACGGATTATAGAGCGAGATTTTAATAGGTATATGGAGAAGATGCATAATTTCAGGATATTTCTTGAGACAACATTAAGGCAGATAGCCAACAGAACCGAACTCAGGGATAAGCCTGTGGACATAGGCAGGATAGACAAGCTTATGAGCCAGTATCTGGAAAGTGTTTAAAAGATGCACGATGCAGGATACAGGATACAAGATTCAGGATGCAGGATACAGGATAACTGATAAAAAAACTATCATGCATCGTGCATCGTGTATCATCAGAAAAATCATGTATCATGAATCTTGCATCATGTATCCTGCTATAGATGGGAGGCATTTATGGGATTAATTACAGATGTACATGCGCGCGAGATAATTGATTCAAGGGGAAATCCGACAGTTGAGGTTGAGGTGTTTCTCAGCAGCGGAGTATCAGGCAGCGCAGCAGTGCCGTCAGGCGCATCAACAGGCACAAGAGAAGCGCTTGAACTCAGAGACGGCGGCAAAAGATTCCACGGCAAAGGCGTTACAAACGCTGTCAGAAATGTTCTTAAGGGAATAGCGCCTCAGCTTAGAGGCATAGATTCCTGCGACCAGACTTACATAGATAATCTGATGATAGAGATTGACGGAACCAAAAATAAAAGCAGGCTTGGCGCAAATGCAATACTCGGGGTCTCGCTCGCCGTATGCAAGGCATCAGCAGAAGAGGCAGGCATGCCTCTTTACAGATATATCGGCGGATGCAATGCAAAGGAACTTCCTGTTCCGATGATAAATATCCTTAACGGGGGCGCGCATGCTGACAACAATCTTGACATTCAGGAGTTCATGATAATGCCTGCTGGATTTAAAGATTTCGCCTCTGCGCTGAGGGCAGGTGTTGAGGTATTTCATAATCTTAAAAACATTCTTAAGAAAAAAGGGCTGAACACCTCTGTCGGTGATGAAGGCGGATTCGCTCCTGACCTCAAGAGCAATGAAGAGGCTATAATGCTCATAATGGACGCAATAAAAATGTCAGGCTATAAACCCGGCAAAGATATCTACATAGCGCTTGATGCGGCCGCATCAGAGTTCTATTCAGGCAAGGGATATAATTTTGAAGGCAGAAATGTATCATCAGACAGAATGGTTTCATACTATGAAAACCTCATAGATAAATATCCGATACTTTCCATTGAGGATGGCTTGTCAGAAAACGACTGGGCAGGATGGAAAATCCTCACTAAGAAACTCGGCAAAAAAGTGCAGCTTGTTGGAGACGATGTGTTCGTCACAAATACGGAAATCCTTAAAAAAGGGATTAAGGATGGAATAGCCAATTCCATACTAATCAAGCTTAACCAGATAGGCACACTGACCGAGACCCTTGACGCCATAGAAATGGCAAAGAGGGCCGGCTATACAGCTATCATCTCTCACAGATCAGGCGAGACCGAGGACACTACCATAGCAGACCTCACAGTTGCTTGCAACACAGGGTTTATCAAGACAGGCTCGCTTGCGCGAAGCGAGAGGGTGGCAAAATACAACAGGCTGCTCAGGATTGAAGAAGAACTTGCTGATTCTGCTATATACAAAGGCATTGAAACATTCTATAATCTAAGGCAATGAGTTCGGATAACCTTTTAAGAAAACAGGTTGTATCTGAGATTAAAAAAAAGAGGCTTATCATCTTTATCCTCATAATACTGAGTTTCATCTATCTTGCAACAAATCTTCTTCTGGGAGATGCGGGACTATTGAAATACAGAGAACTCTCAAACAAAAAGCTGAGCCTTAAAAAAGAAATAACGGAACTTGAAAAAGAAAACACCCGCATTAAAACCCAGATAAAATCCCTGAAAGAAAATCCGTTCTACGCGGAAAAATACGCGCGGGAAGAGTTCGGCTTAGCAAGACCTGACGAATACATCTTTCAGTATGACAGGTAATCCGCTTTACATTGCCTTCCTTTGGCACATGCATCAGCCTTATTACAAAGACCCTTTCACGGGGATATACAGGCTTCCGTGGGTAAGGCTTCACGGCACAAAAGACTATCTTGACATGGTTGAAATACTTGAGGATTTTCCGGAAATAAGACAGACCTTTAACCTTGTGCCGTCTCTGCTTGAACAGCTAAGGGATTATACTGAGAACAATGCAACTGACATCTATCTCAGCCTCACCATGAAAAATCCTCGGGACCTGACAGACGCCGACAAAATATTCATGCTTGAGAACTTCTTTCTCGCAAACTGGGACAACATGATAAGGCCGTTTCCGAGATACTACGAACTGCTTGTTAAACGGGGGCTGAGATTTATAAAGGGAGAACTGGCAAGGACCATAAAATATTTCAGCGTACACGATTTCCTTGACCTTCAGGTGCTGTTTAACCTCAGCTGGATAGACCCGATGTACAGGAGGAAAGATCCTTTCCTGAGCGAACTCGCAAAAAAAGGCAAGGGATACACCGAGGATGAAAAAAAACTTCTGATAGAGAAACAGTTTGAAATTCTGAAACGAATAATTCCAAAGTATAAAGAACTCAATGCGAAAGGACAGATAGAATTATCAGCGTCTCCATTCTACCACCCTATCCTGCCGCTCTTATGGGATACGGATTTATCAAAAATCGCCATGCCTCATGTCAGACTGCCGCAGAAAAGATTCTCAAACCCTGAAGATGCGGTAAAGCAGATAAAAGACGCTGTAGGGTATTTTGAGAAAACATTCGGGTACAAACCCGCGGGCATGTGGCCGTCGGAAGGCTCTGTAAGCGAAGACGTAATAAGGGCTGTTAATGCAGAAGGCATAAAATGGGTTGCCACAGACGAAGGCATATTGGCAAATTCCCTTGATATAAGACTGAGGGACTATTCAGGCAGCATAACAGAGCCGTCACGCTTTTACAGGCCTTACAGCTTTTCTGATGTCTCGATAATATTCAGGGATCATAAGCTCTCAGACATGATAGGGTTTGTGTATTCTGAATGGGAACCTAAAAATGCAGCGGATGACCTTGTAAACAGACTATTGAATATCCGTTCCTCACTTCCTCACGACAGGCCATACATTGTTCCGATAATCTTAGACGGTGAAAACGCATGGGAACATTACAGAAATGACGGCCATGATTTCCTGCGCTGCCTTTACGATAGGCTTTCAAATGAAAAGAGATTAAAGGCTGTAACAGTGTCAGAATTTCTCAAATACGACCATGGAGAGCAGCTCGGGAAGCTTCATGCCGGTTCATGGATAAATGCAAATTACAGTATCTGGATAGGCCACGAAGAAGACAATATTGCATGGGATTATCTGAATGATACAAGAACTGACCTTGAAGCATTTACAAAACTTAATCCTGACAAACCGGTTGATGAGGCATGGCAGGCCATATATGTTGCTGAGGGCAGTGACTGGAACTGGTGGTATGGCGATGAACACCAGACAGAGACTCAGGAAGAATTTGATGAACTTTTCAGATTAAATCTGATGAAAGTATACAAGGCAATTGGAAAAGAGACGCCGCCAAGTCTTTTTGTCCCTGTGCTCAAAGAAGACCGGGCAATCTCCCCTGAAGTAATAATAAGAGGATTTATAAATCCGAAAATAGACGGTGTGGTTACGAGCTATTATGAATGGTATCAGGGCGCACACATTGCAGTCGGGAAATCAGGTGGCAGCATGCATAGAGCGGAAAGCCTTGTGTCTTATATTTATTACGGTTTTAACCAAAACACATTGTTTTTAAGAATAGATCCCAAGACATCATTTGATGATTTTCCGCCTGATACAACATTTTCCATAAATATTGCGAAGCCATTTGCTTTCAGAGTCAATGTGGCATACAGAGATGGATTAGTACAACCCGAACTTTTTGAAAAGAAAAATGGAGTATGGGAAAAGATAAAAGGCATAACTGAAGCGGCAATGCAGGACATACTGGAAATAGCCAT
>CAZHHV010000106.1:0-7133 GCA_964532335.1 uncultured Nitrospiraceae bacterium | reverse complement strand
ACGATTCCTTTTTATCCTTTACTCCGGTAACATTTATTGTGAGTCAATTCGCACAGAATCCTGCTCTTGTCAAGGTTTTTACTGCTGTGTTATTCTTAAGAGTTTAAAAGGCTATAAATTTGCGGAGGAAAGATGAAGGTTCTGATAAGCGACAAGATCTCAGACAAAGGAGTTGAGATACTTAAAAAAGCAGGTCTTGATGTTGATGTCAAAACAGGCATGAAGCCTGATGAGCTTAAGGCATGCATCGGTGAATATCACGGTCTCGTCATAAGGAGCGCTACAAAGGCCACGGCAGAGATTATTGAGGCTGCAAAAAACCTTAAGGTAATAGGCAGGGCAGGTTCGGGACTTGATAATGTAGACAAAGCTGCCGCATCAAAAAAAGGTATTGTTGTAATGAACACGCCGGGAGGCAATACGATTACAACAGCAGAGCATACAATTGCCCTTTTATTTTCACTTGCGAGACTGGTACCGCAGGCGACTGCTTCTATGAAGGCAGGGCAATGGGAAAAGAAAAAATTTATGGGGGTTGAGCTCTTCAACAAAACTCTCGGCATTATAGGCCTCGGCAGCATCGGCAATCAGGTTGCTAAAAAAGCGCAGGGGCTTGAGATGGTTGTGATAGCGTATGACCCATTTCTCAGCGATGACAGGGCAAAGGCGCTTGGAATAGAAAAAGTTTCGCTTGATGAGCTTTTCAGCAGGTCGGATTTCATTACGATACATACGCCTCTGACCCCTGAAACAAGGAACCTCATAAATTCAGAGACCCTCGGGAAAATGAAAAACGAAGTCAGGATTATTAACTGCGCAAGGGGAGGGATAATAAACGAGAAGGATCTTTATGGGGCATTGAAAAGCGGCAAGGTTGCAGGCGCAGCTCTTGATGTCTTTGAAAAAGAGCCTCCAGAAGATTTTTCACTTATAGGGCTTGATAATGTCATATGCACGCCGCATCTTGGCGCTGCTACGGAAGAGGCTCAGGAAAATGTTGCAATAGCGGTTGCGGAACAGATTGCAGACTATCTTGTGCGCGGCACAATAAGAAACGCTGTGAATTTCCCTTCAATCCCTGCGGATCAGGTGGCAAGGCTTCAGCCTTATCTGAATCTTGCGGAGAAACTCGGGAGTTTTGCAGCGCAGGTGTTCGAAGGCGGCATTACCGGAGTTACGATAGAATATATGGGAGATGTTTCGGAGCTTAACACTGCTCCTGTCACAATAGCAGCATTAAAAGGCTTGCTCACGCCGATACTTGAAGAGACAGTGAATTTCGTTAATGCTCCTTTTATTGCAAAGGAGCGCGGCATAGAGGTCAAGGAGACAAAGACTGCCAACGCAGGCGATTACCAGAGTATGCTTGCCCTGAGAATAAAGGCAAAAGATAAGGAGAGGTATTTCGCAGGCACATTATTCAGCAAAAAAGACCCGAGGATTGTGCAGGTAGACAACTTTGCAGTAGAGATAATGCCTGAAGGGATAATGCTGTTTATATATAATGTGGACAAGCCCGGAGTAATCGGGAATCTGGGCGCATTCTTCGGCAAGAACAATATCAATATAGCCCGTATGCATTTTGGAAGGGAGAGCGCAGGAGGCACGGCGATATCTGTAATGAGCATTGATTCTCCTGTTACAGCCCGTCAGCTTGATGAGATAAAAAAGATGCCAAATATCCTTTCTGTAAAGGTGCTGAATCTCTAAAATTTAACATGAAGAGGATAAAATGTCTGTTGTAGTGATAGTTGGCGGCCAGTGGGGCGATGAAGGCAAGGGAAAGATTGTTGATGTGCTTACGGAAAAAGCCGATGCGGTTGCGCGGTATCAGGGAGGCCACAATGCAGGCCACACCGTTGTAATAAACAATGAAAAATTTGTTCTTCATATCATCCCCTCCGGAATTCTTCATAAAGGGAAGGCCTGCATAATCGGCAACGGAGTGGTTGTTGATCCGAAATCCCTGATTGAAGAAATGGACGGGTTGATAAAACGCGGGATTGATATAGGGAAAAATATTTTCCTGAGCAAAAGCTCTCACCTGATAATGCCGTATCATGCCGCGATTGAGAGAGCGCAGGAAAGGATAAAAAAAAAAAAAAAAATCGGGACAACAGGCAAAGGCATAGGGCCTGCCTATGTTGACAAGACAGCAAGGACCGGAATAAGGGCAGGCGAACTGCTTTATCCTGAGATTTTCAAAGAAAAACTTAAAAACAATCTTGCCGGCGTTAACCATCTCCTTAAGGCTCTCTATAAGGCCCCTGCATTTGATTTAGATGCTATATACAGCGAATACATGAGATACGCAGAGAGGCTTTCAAGCTATATTGCGGACACTGATGTAATCGTTAACAGGATGATTGATGAAAATAAAAACCTGCTATTTGAAGGCGCGCAGGGAACGCTGCTTGACGTGGACCACGGCACATACCCGTATGTCACGTCCTCAAGCGCTGCTGCAGGAGGAGCATGCACAGGACTTGGCGTCAGCCCCACAAAGATTTCCAGCGTTATCGGTATTGTTAAGGCTTACACTACAAGAGTGGGTGAAGGTCCGTTCCCCACGGAGATAAAAGATTCCCTCGGCGAAAAGATACGGGAAAAAGGCGGCGAATACGGAGCTACTACGGGAAGGCCGAGAAGATGCGGCTGGCTTGATATGGTGGCGCTGAGGTATGCTGCAAGGGTAAACGGGTTCAGCGGAATTGTGCTGACAAAGCTTGATATACTTGACGGCCTTGAGAAGATTAAGATATGCACTGCGTACAGGTTTGAAGGAAAGCTCTATGAAGAATTTCCGAAGGAACTGAACATTTTGGAAAAGTGCGAGCCTGTTTATGAAGAGGTTGGCGGCTGGAAGGAAAATACTGGCGGCGTAAAGAGCTTTGAGAAACTTCCATCAGCAGCGCAGGCGTATATTAAAGAGATAGAGCGCAGGCTTAATGTTAAAGCCAGGATTATCTCTTCAGGACAGAAAAGGGATGAACTTATTATGCGCGGAGAAATATTCTGATGTTAAGATCAAAAAGACAATCTGCCCGTCACAGGAAGAGACTTGAGACTACATTTGCAGCGGACGCAGAGGTGTATAGAGGGATAACAAGCGATATTTCTGATGGAGGCATATTTATAAGAACCCGCTACGGGTTTGTGCCGGGAACAGTAATAAAAATAGAACTCTACCTGCCTGAGAACAAAATTTCAAAACTTAAGGGGAAGGTGAAAAGGTCAATAAGAACCCCGATTGCGTCTTTAAAAAACGGGATGGGGGTTGAAATATTAGAAAAGGATTCAAGCTATACAATTTTTTTAAATTCAATGAATGACGGCAATAAAGATAATCTTCCTGAATCACAGGAAACTTTTAGCGCATCCCAGATGCCTGAATACCTGATAATAACCTGCTCGGATTGCAGTGTTAAGAATAAAGTGGCGAGCAAAAAACTTTCATTAAACCCGAGGTGCGGCAAGTGTGGGACACTCTTAAGAACAGAGGATATGCTGTAGCCTCACAGCTGCTGAACTCAATCTATCCTTCAATATGCCCTTTGTGCAGCAACCTCTCTGACAGTCATCAGCATTCACCGATATGCACAAATTGCTGGTGCGGGATTAAGCGTTATTCAGGGCCGTCATGCAGGATATGCGCTGTTCCTTTGGTGTCAGTGCATGCCACTGTCTGCAAGGAATGCCTCACACATTCGCCTTCATTTTCCGTGGTATTAAATTATGGTATTTACTCCGATGCGCTGGCAGAGGCAATTAATCTGATGAAATTCTCAGGCCTGAGAAGATTTGCCAATCCTCTTGGGAACCTGCTTCTGAATCTTGAAATGCCTGAATGCGACGGCATAATCCCTGTTCCTCTCAGCAAAAATGCTCTTAGAGAAAGAGGATTTAATCAATCGCTCCTCATGGCGAAGGCAATCTCAAAAAAATTAAAGATTCCTGTTTATATGGACACGCTCTTAAAAATAAAAGACACTCTGCCGCAAGTCGGCTTAAACGCAAAAGAGAGGATGAAAAATCTCAGAGGCGCATTTAAAGCCAGCGGGAAAATCAGCAGCCTGAGACTGCTTCTTCTTGATGATGTAATGACAACAGGCGCAACAGCAAGAGAGTGTTCAAAGACATTAATGAGCGCCGGCGCAAAAGAGGTTATTGTTATTACTCTTGCGCGGGCAGGCATGATATAGTATCATATTGTTTCAGTTATGATTGATTTGCATACACATAGTTTATTCAGCGACGGAGAGCTGTTGCCTGCTGAATTGATACAAAGGGCATCGGTAATAGGTTACAAGGCTATTGCCATTACAGACCATGTGGACCAGTCAAATATTGATATTGTGATACCAAGGATTGTAAAGGCGCTTAAAGCTTTAAAAGATTTTGTCTCAATCACTGTAATCCCCGGCGCTGAAATCACGCACGTTCCGCCTGCGTTGATTCCTTCCATGGTTAAAGAGGCAAGGCAGCTTGGCGCAAAGATAGTTGTTGTTCACGGTGAGACAATAGCCGAGCCTGTTGCAGAAGGGACGAACAGGGCGGCAATAGAGGCAGGCGCTGACATAGTTTCGCATCCCGGCATTATCTCAACAGAAGACCTGCTCCTTGCAAAAGAGAAAGGCGTCGCCCTCGAGATTACATCGAGGAAAGGGCATTCGCTTTCAAATGGGCATGTTGCAAAAGAGGCAATAAAATTCGGCGTTCACCTTGTAATAAATACAGATGCCCACAGTCCCGCTGATTTAATAACAGATGAAACTGCGAAGAAGATACTGCTTTCTGCAGGGATAGACGAAAACCGCATGGAATCTATTTTTGAGAATTCCAAATCTCTTGTGGAAAAGGCGCTCAGGAGGGATTAATGCCAAAGCCTATAAAGAAAAAGATTGCAAAGAAAACAACATCAGGGACAGAGACAAGCGGAACTCTTTCAAGACTTAAGAAGTCCGCAGAGGAGAGAAAGCGTTTTTTAATAACTGCACTTGCCGCTGTTGTTTTATCAGCCATTGCAATCGGAGGTTTTTTCCTCTACAGCAATACCCAGAAAAACAAGGCTCAAAAGCTTGAGTATGAGGCATATAAAATATACTACGGGCTTTATCAGAAACAGCCTGTTGCAGGCGAGGAGCGTTATAAAAAGGCAGCTGAGATATTCAAAAAGGCATACGACACAAGGAAATCACCTGTATCCCTGTATTATATTGCGAACTGCTATTATGAACTCGGGAAATATGAAGATTCATTTAATGCGCTGAAAGAATTGAACCAGAAATTCCCTGATGATGAGAAGTTTGTCCCTCTTTCATATTATAAGATGGCGATGATCAGCCTGAAAAAAGGCAGCGCCGAAGAAGCTCTTAAATCTTTCGCCGTGCTTTACAATTATAAGACAGGAACATACAAAGACCTCTCTCTTATAGAGTCAGGCAAGATACTTGAGGTTCAGGGCAAGGCAGAAGAGGCAAAGAAGAAATATGAAGAGCTTGTAAAGGACTTCCCTCAGTCACCATTTGCCGAAGAGGCAAAGGCAAGGATTGAAAGGAAGAAGGGATAGAGGTTTGTTTGCGCGGGGAGACACGACTAATCGTTAACAACAGTCTTTTTCTTGTTCAAGGCTGTAACCAGCACCTTTTTATTATTTGGCTTTTTGGTTTTTACGGTCTTGGTTTTCTTTGATTTTTTATAGGATGACTTTCTGTTGTCATACCTGTCTTCCCTGTCAGGCTGGAATTTTTCTTTTGGAGGAAGGGTTATCTCTATCCCGGGCTGGAGGGGTTTTACTCTCTCCATTGAATTTAGCGCAAGGACTGCCTTTACAGACAGGCCTGATTTCTTGGCGATCTTCTCAATGGTGTCGCCCTTTTTGACAGTATATGCAGTAACAGTGAATCTTTCGTCTTCAGGGATTTCAGCAAGGTTTTTCTGAAAAATTTCCTTTGTCCCCGATGGAATCCTGAGAATGTAAACAGGCATGCCGGGAGGCGTGCACCATCTTCTGAGTTCAGGATTCAACTCTTTTATTGTCTCTATTGTAGTATCAGCGCACTTTGCCGCAACCTCAAGGTCAATCGGCCCGTTTACCATGACCACATCGTAATTCAAAGGTTGATGATATTCAATGTTCATGAATCCGAATTCTTCAGGGTTAGCTGCGATTGTGCTTGCAGCGATAAATCTCGGGACATAGTTTTTTGTCTCGCTTTTTATATGGCGAGTATTCAGCAAGGGCCAGTAGTCATCGCTCTTGGAGCGTTTTAATGCCTTCATTATCCTGCCTTCGCCTGCATTGTATGCAGCCATTGCAAGGTTCCATGAACCGAACATCTCATAAAGGTCACTGAGATAATTTGCCGCCGCTTCTGTTGATTTTACCGGATCTCTTCTTTCGTCTCTCCACCAGTCTATTACAAGCCCGTATCTCTTTGCGGTTGCGGAAATAAACTGCCAGGGACCTGCAGCCCTTGCAACCGAATATGCATAGGGATTAAAACCGCTCTCTATTAAGGAAAGGAATACTATATCCTCAGGGACGTTTTTGTTTTTCAATATCTCCTTCATCAGTTCCAGATATTTGCCTGAACGGCTCAGCCACATTGCAAATCTTTCCCTTATCCTCTCGGTAAAGAGGGCTGTGTTCTTCTCTACTGCTTTTACGGCGATGGGGTTTGATTTATACGGGACGATTTCCGGTTCTGCTACAGTGGGTCTTGCCTCAGGCGCTGCTTCTATTACGGGTTCTGCCTTTGTTACGGATTCTGCTTTTATGGCTGGTTCTGTTTTTTCAGCAGGCTTCTCCTAGATTATAGGCGGAGGCTGACCGTCCGCAGATTTTTCCTCCGGAGTCCCGGAGGCATAAAGCGGCGCAAACAAAAATAATATAAAGCATAAAACAGAAAACAAACGCAATTTACCCATAATTGGTTAATTTTTACCTAACCTGACGTTTTTGTCAAGTAAAAGTTTTATCCATCCATATTCTTTTCCAAAAGATAACCATGAAACTGTTATAATAGAAAAGCTTCCTGATTATGGGCAGGATAATCGCAATAGCAAATCAGAAAGGCGGTGTCGGCAAGACCACAACTGCTGTAAATCTTGCCGCCTCTCTTGCCCTTGCA
>CAZHHV010000105.1:0-7169 GCA_964532335.1 uncultured Nitrospiraceae bacterium | reverse complement strand
ACGATTCCTTTTTATCCTTTACTCCGGTAACATTTATTGTGAGTCAATTCGCCATCTGTAAAAATATTGACAATTTATAGGCATTTCTATTATTATGTCTAATTCTTTCTGTCCATGCGGACTGAACTTTGAAACAATTGTTTTAAAGAACATTAATGGAAGGTGTGTAAATGAAAACCCTGTTTGCTAAAAAAACCGATATTGAGTATAAGTGGTATCTCGTGGATGCCAAAGACGCAGTCCTCGGAAGGCTTGCTGTGAAAATTGCTGTCTGCCTGCGCGGTAAAAACAAGGCTATATTTACCCCGAACGCAGACACAGGTGATTTTGTAGTTGTCGTGAATGCCGAAAAGGTCAGGACCACAGGCAAAAAGCTTGACGATAAAATTTATTACCATCACTCAGGATACCCCGGCGGCATAAAAGCCAGGACACTCAGAGAACGTCTTTCCAAAGAACCCCAAAAGGTTATAAGTGACGCTGTCTGGGGAATGCTTCCTAAAAACAGGCTTGGAAGGGCCATGCTCAAAAAGCTCAAGGTATATAAAGGAAGCGAACATCCACACGCTGCCCAGAAACCTGAAATCTTACAATATAAGGAGTTTTAAATGGCTGAAATAAAACATAATGCTACAGGACGCAGAAAGTCCTCTATTGCAAGGGTGAGCATGTACCCCGGCAACGGCCGAATAGTTGTAAATGAAAAACCTCTTGACTCGTATTTCGCCCGCGAGACACTGCAGATGATGATAAGACAGCCCCTTGAGCTGACAGGGATGTCAGGCAAATATAATATAACTGCAAAAGTTGTAGGCGGCGGCCTTTCAGGACAGGCAGGAGCGCTCAGGCACGGAATTTCACGGGCCATACTCTCAATAGACAACGACCTCAGGCTGAAACTTAAGAAAGAAGGCTTCTTAACGAGAGACCCCAGAGAAACAGAGAGAAAGAAATACGGGCAGAAGGGCGCAAGAAAGAGATTCCAGTTCTCGAAGAGATAATTAAGTAAATATGCTAAAAGCGGCTATTTGCGGAGGCAGCGGTTATGCGGGAGGCGAACTTATCCGCCTTCTTTCAAACCATCCCGGTGTCAAAATAACCGCCGTAACCTCTGAAAAATCATCAGGCAAAACCGTAAGCGATTTATTCCCCCATCTTAGCAATCAGTCAAATCTGGCATACGAACCATTAGACAGAGAAAAACTTCTGAAAAAGGCTGACATCTTTTTTCTGGCATTGCCTCATGCCGCCTCGCAGAGCGCAGTGGATTTTTTCTTCAGGCACGGAAAAAAAGTTATTGACCTCTCCGCTGATTACAGGCTAAGGTCTGCTGAAATATATGAGGAGTGGTATAAGACTCCGCACAAATTTCACGGAACACTGAAAAGGGCTGTATATGGACTGCCTGAACTGTACAGGGCGAAAATTGCGAAATCATCCCTCATAGCAAACCCCGGATGTTATCCAACAGGCGCGATTCTCGGACTTTATCCTGCTATGAAGACCCGTCTCATAGATGCAGATTCTATCGTTATAGATTCAACATCAGGAACAACAGGCGCGGGCAGAAACGCTGATGCCGCATTCTCATTCTGTGAAATCAACGAAGGATTCAAGGCTTACTCAGTTGCATCACACAGGCACACGCCTGAGATAGAGCAGGAACTCTCTGCCATAGCTCATAAAGATGTAAGAGTAAATTTCACCCCTCATCTTGCGCCTTATGACAGGGGGATACTCACAACCATATACGCAAAATTAAAAAAGAAGGCTGATACAAAAGCAATTCTTGATACTTATAAAAAGGTCTTTGCAAAAGAGCCTTTTATAAGGGCGCTTCCTGAAGGCAAATTCCCGAATGTTAAAAATGTCCGAGGGACAAACCTCTGCGACATCGGGCTTGCTGTAAACAAAAGGACAAATACCCTCATCATTGTCAACGCTATTGACAACTTGATGAAAGGCGCCTCAGGGCAGGCAGTGCACAACATGAATATCATGATGGGGTTTAAGGAAACCGAAGGGCTGAAAGACATAGCCTTATTTCCCTAAAAAAGCGTTATCTCACTATCTTCATGCTTATATCAACTGCGGTTGCTGAATGAGTTAAGGCGCCTATTGAAATTAAATCCACGCCGGTCTCTGCAACCTCTCTGACGTTCTCAAGGCTGACATTCCCTGACGCCTCAAGGATTACATCCTTCTTAGAACTCCGGACAATATTTACAGCCTCTTTCATATCCTGAACAGACATGTTGTCAAGCATCACAATGTCAGCGCCTCCTTCTACAGCGTCTTTCAGGTCCTTGAGGTTTTCCACCTCCACCTCAATCTTCGCAAGATGATGCCCTTCACTTGCCAGACGCAGCGCCTCTGTTATGCTTCCTACAGCCTCAATATGGTTGTCCTTTATCAATATGCCGTCAAAAAGCCCGAATCTGTGATTGTTCCCTCCGCCAACCCTCACAGCATACTTTTCCATGAACCTGAGACCCGGTGTTGTCTTCCTCGTATCCACAATCTTTGCATGCAGCCCTCTTACTTTTTCAACAAACATATTTGTAAGCGTTGCTATTCCTGAAAGGCGCTGAAGCAGATTAAGGCTGACCCTTTCTCCCGAAAGCAGAACCTTTGTGCTTCCTGAGACCTCAGCGATAACATCTCCTTTCATCGCCTTGGAGCCGTCATTGATAAAAACATTAAATCTCATTTCGCGGTCGAAAAAACTAAAAACTTCTTTTATGAAAGGGATGCCGGCAACAACAAAATTGCCTTTTGCTATTATTAAGGCCCTTGATTCGCTGTCTTCAGGTATAAGAAAAGCAGTCGTAATATCGCCGTTTCCTATATCCTCTTCAAGCGCTATGCGGATTATTTCTCTGACGCTGTGTGGTATCTTCATATCCTATCTCTTCCTGAACAGAGAAAAGAGCCCCCACACGCCTCCAAAAACAGCTCCCATGGCAACAGCCGCACGCCAGTCAAACAGTGTGGTTACATTGCCTTCAACATTATTGGCAATCATCAGGACAGATGTGCTGTTCTTAACCTTGATATTCATAGCAGCCATAACACCAACTGCGCTCTTATTGGAAACCGCTTCCTCTTTTGATACGACCATGGGAGACAGGGAGAAATTAAGCGATACATTGTTCCCTGCTGTTACCGCGCTTATGCTCTGGTTCAGGCTCACGTCATTGCCTCTGAGAATACAGGCAGCGCCCTGCGTAACTTCAATCCTGTCAGCGTCAATGCTCAGGGCTCCTACCTGCTGCATCTCAATATGACCCCCCTCAACAGACCTGACTGAGCTCTGCTTTATATTTACAAATTCAGCCTCAATTATCTCGACATCCTTCTCTTTTATAATCTCTCTGCTCTTTGCTGCCATATTACCCCCTTGCTGCTTTAAATTTGTTAATGTTCTCCTCTATCCTTTCCTTCTTTGCGGCAAGCTCACTGTGCTTTGCTTTCTCCTTTTCAACTACATTCTCAGGCGCTTTTTTCAGAAAATCCTCATTCATCAATTTTCTGTCAATGAAAGCCATCGCCTCTTCAACCTTTCTTGATTCCTTTATAAGTTTATCAATTTCCGCGTCAATATTCAAAAGCCCTGTAATCGGGATGTATACTTCCATGAAATCCTTAACGCATACTGCAGAATCAGCAGGCTTTTTTATATCCTCCCCGATTGTTACATCCGCTGTCCGGGAGAGCTTTTTGATGTAATGCAGATTAGCCTTGAGAATACCTGACACTTCCTCAGAAAAGGTCTTTATTAGGACGTTAACCTCAACAGAAGGAGAGATATTTAGTTCGCCCCTGACAGTCCTTATGCCTGTTATCGCCTCTATAACATAAGACATTTCTGTTTCTGCCTGAGGGTCTCTTGGAAGCGATTGAGGATAATCGGAAATAACAATGCTCTTAGCCTTCAGCTGATAGCTGATAACTGATAGCTGCTTTATATTCTGCCATATCTCTTCTGTTACAAAAGGCATGAACGGATGAAGAAGCTTCAGGGAGGTTTCAAGCGTATAAAGCAGGCACTGCATAACCCAGGCCGTTGATTTCGGATTGCTTATCTCAGTCTTTGACATCTCAATATACCAATCGCAGAACTCATGCCATACAAAATGATAGATGCTGTTTGCCGCATCATTAAATCTATATTCTTCAAGCGCTGCGTTTATTTCATCAGCGGTTCCTGCCAGCCTGCTCAGTATCCACCTGCTTGCAAGGTCAAGACTCTCCGGTGTCTTTATGCTGATAGCTGATGGCTGATTGCTGTCAGCTGTATTTAGATTCATCATTATAAATCTTGTTGCATTCCACAGCTTGTTGACAAAATGCCTGTATCCCTCAACCCTCTCCTCCGAGAATCTTATGTCCCTGCCCTGAGCTGCAAATGCACACAGAGTAAACCTGAATGCATCTGTGCCGTGCTTATCTATCATTATCAAAGGGTCAATAACATTGCCTTTTGACTTTGACATCTTCTGCCCTGACGCATCCCTGATAATCGCATGTATATAAACATCTCTGAAAGGCGCATCTTCCATGAACTTAAGTCCCATCATTATCATACGCGCAACCCAGAAAAACAGGATATCAAAGGCAGTTACCAGAACACTCGTAGGATAAAATTTCTTTAAATCATCAGAGGGTTCAGGCCAGCCAAGCGTTGAAAAAGGCCAGAGCGCAGATGAAAACCAGGTATCAAGCACATCCTCGTCCTGAACTAATTTTTTGGAACCGCAGAACGGACATCCTTTCGGAGTTTCGCGTGATACGACAACCCCTCCTTTTTTCCTGCATATCTCATTATTCATTTCCTGACAGTACCACACAGGAATCCTGTGTCCCCACCATATCTGGCGCGAAATGCACCAGTCCTTTATATTCTCCATCCATCCGAAATACGAATTTTCCCATGACTGGGGCATTATTCTTATCTTTCCGCTTCTAACAGCGCCTATCGCATCTCTTGCCAGCGTCCCGACATTCACATACCACTGCAATGTCGGCAGAGGCTCTATTATTGTCTTGCACCTGTAACAGTGTCCGACCGCATGGCGGTGTTTTTCTTCCTTTTCAACAAATTGCAGGTTTTTTAAATCACTTACAACACGTTTTCTGCATTCATACCTGTCAAGTCCTGCATATTTAGGCCCCGCATCAGAAGTCATCTTGCCTTCTTTCCCTATTACAACAACAAAAGGCAATGAAGGGTTCTGTCTTTTTGCAATAGCCTCATCATTGAAGTCATGGGCAGGCGTCACTTTAACAGCGCCTGTGCCGAATGCCGTATCAACAGCGCTGTCAGGAACAACAGGTATCTTTCTGTCTGTAAGAGGCAGGGCGATTGTTTTCCCTATAAAATCCTTGTACCTCTCATCAGAGGGATTTACAGCAACTGCTGTATCTCCAAGCATGGTCTCAGGCCTTGTAGTGGCAACTGTAATATACCCCCCCTCAACTCCCCCCCTTACCAAAGGGGGGGATGGGGGGGTTAATGGATATTTAATGTAATACAATGTCCCGTCAAACTCGTCGTGCTCTACTTCAAGGTCGGACAACGCTGTATGACAGCGGGGGCACCAGTTTATCAATCTGTTGTCGCGGTATATCAGCCCTTCTTCGTGAAGCCTTACAAAGACCTCTCTTACAGCTTTTGAGAGACCTTCATCAAGCGTAAACCTTTCCCTGGACCAGTCACATGATGCTCCGATCCTTTTAAGCTGATGTATTATCCTTCCGCCGTATTCAGCCTTCCATTTCCATACCCTGTCAATAAAGGCTTCCCTTCCGAGCTGCTGCCGTGTAAGCTTTTCTGTTGAAAGCTGCCTTTCAACTACATTCTGGGTTGCAATACCGGCATGGTCGGTGCCCGGAAGCCACAGCACGCTGAAACCGCACATCCTTTTCCATCGCGCAAGAACATCCTGAAGCGTTGCGTTAAGGGCGTGTCCCATATGAAGCGAGCCTGTAACATTTGGAGGAGGGATTACAATTGAATAGGGTTTTCCAGAGGGATTTATCTCAGGTTTAAAATAGCCCTCGTTAACCCACAGTTCATACCATTTTTCTTCTATCCCTTCGGGAATATAACTCTTACTTAATTCCGTCACACTACATCTCTGACTTTATCTTCTCTATCTCTTTTGCAATCAAAGTCTCTGCGATATCAGGAACAGTCTCCCACATTATCTTTTCAATTTCCTTGCTTAACGATGCGAGTGAACTCTGCAGCACTTCCTTTACCAGTTTATCAGTAAGCTCAGGAGCCATTTCCCACAAAATTTTCTCAACTGAATCTTTTAATACCGGCATAAGCGACTCAATCATCACATTTTTAATGTCTATTGCGGAAAGGGCTGCGGCAACCCTTTCGTCAACCGCTTTCTTAAACAGTGGAATAAGCTCCTCTTTTGATGGAATCTGCACCCCGGGCATTTCTTTTCTCACTGGCATCTCCACTGGCACAGGAATAACCTGTTCCCTAAAAACTGGAGGGACTGCCATCGCTGCGGCTTCTTTTTCTTCTGCTCCTATAAAAGGTGCTGCCATTTCCTCTGCTGGTATTTCCTCTGCTTCCACCACTGCCTCTTCCGCAACTTCAAATACACCTGCTTCCTGCTCCGCAGCTTCAAGCGCTTGGGCAATGCTGACTTCTTCTTCTGCGGACACCTCTTCTATCCCTGCAGGAGTCTCCACAGAAACCCCTTCAACTGCCTCCATTGCCCAGAGGTCTTCTTCAGCGCCAACAGCCCCTGCAAACACCTCTGCTTCCACTGCTTCTACAGCTTCTGCTGTCTGCCTTTACATTCCTTGCAAGCTCCTCGTCAATCGGCTCAAAGGCCCCTGAAAGAAGAATGACAGGAACATTTTTTGTTACAGGATGTGCCTTCAATTTTTCGCACAGCTGATAGCCGTTCATCTTCGGCATCTCTATATCTGCAAGGACTACATCAGGCTTGAATGTCTCGATTGCGGCAAGCGCCTCCTCACCGTTATTCACAGCCTTTATCTCAAACCCTTCATCTGCAAGGACGAGCTCTACAACCTTCTGTATCGTGATACTGTCATCTGCAAGAAGCATCTTACGCGTCATAACTTACTCCTTCCGGTATTTTAAAATTTTATTGCCAAGACACAAAAAAGTCAAG
>CAZHHV010000104.1:0-7209 GCA_964532335.1 uncultured Nitrospiraceae bacterium | reverse complement strand
AACGATTCCTTTTTATCCTTTACTCCGGTAACATTTATTGTGAGTCAATTCGCCGCTCGGGGCAGCGCTTTACACCTGTATTTATGAAAGTTATAATACTTAAACCAAAAAATGCGCGAGGGAAATATTGTCTGATACAGCCGAAGAATTCCTGGAGATAACTGACAGTCACGGCAAAGCAATCAGTATTGCGCCGAGATCTGAGATACACGGAAACCCCGCTTTAATCCACAGAGTTGTACATGTGCTTGTATTCAACAAAAAAGGAGAACTTTTCCTTCAAAAGCGTTCAGAAACCAAGGATGTAGCGCCCGGCAAATGGGATACCTCGGTTGGAGGGCATGTTAATCCCGGAGAGGATCTGCTTCAGTCCGCAAAAAGGGAAATGGAGGAAGAACTCGGCATATCAGAATGCAACCCTGAATTCCTTTATTCGTACATTCACACAAACTCTTATGAAACAGAGCTTGTATATACATATTCATGTACCTATCACGGTAAAATATCCTTTAATAAAGAGGAGATTGATGAGGTTAGGCTTTGGGACATCAGTGAGATAAAAAATCATCTCGGCAGGAATATATTCAGCGACAATTTTGAACATGAAATTTCTGCATATCTGCAATTCTCAGGTCGATGACTCGTAGAGCGGAGAGTCCCTGCATCATCCATAACAGGCTCATATGCCTCGCCTGTCACTTCCGTAGATATATTTGTGCATCTGAAGATTCAGCCTTACATCAAGCCTGTCTTCAAGTATCCACTTAACAAGTGATTCAGGCAGAAGAATGCCAAAAGCTGGAGAAAAGAACACCTGACATTTAGATCTCAGATTATACTTATGCATCATATCTTTTGACCACTCATAGTCTGCCCTGTCGGTGATCACGAATTTTATCTCGTCAGTAGGTTTTATGTAATCAAGATTAGAGAGGTCCATCTCTTCCCACATGCCGCTGCCTGGCGTTTTTATATCAAGAACAATAACCGCCCTGCTGTCAATGTCTTTTATGCTCATAGTGCCGTTTGTCTCTATCAGGACTTTGTATCCTTCGCTTATCAGGCGTTCTGTCAGACGAAAGGTCTCTTCCTGAAGCAGAGGCTCACCGCCTGTGATTGTAACGAGGTGGACGCCTATCAGCTCAACTTCGTTTATGATTTCAGCTTCGGTAAGCTCCATCCCCTCCTCATATGCGTATGCCGTATCGCAATACAAACACCTGAGATTGCACCCCGTCAGTCTTATGAAAGTACACGGCATGCCTGCATATGATGATTCGCCCTGTATGCTTGTAAATATCTCGCAGATTTTCATTGTATGTTATTCATTATTTCACAAAAACCACCTAAAACTCAATTCCTCACCCCTTCTTAAGCTTAAGTTTTTTTCAGGATTACTAAAATGTTAAACTAAAACATGTTTGACAAAACCTGCAAAAATCTGCTGGTAAGAGGCGTCAACTGGATCGGAGACGCTGTAATGACAATGCCCGCGCTCAGGGCGCTGAGAAAGGAATTGCCGGATATTAAAATATCCCTTCTTGTTAAACCATGGGTTGCGCCTCTATTTGAAAACAACCCGTTTATAGACAACATTATTCTCTATGAAGATAACTACAGCGGCATGAGCGGTAAATTCAGACTATCTTCAGTTCTTAGAACAAAAAGTTTTTGCAGTTCAATACTTTTTCAGAATGCATTTGACGCCGCTTTAATCGCTTTTCTTTCAGGCATACCGCAAAGAATAGGTTATAACCGGGATTTGAGAGGCTTTCTCCTTACGGATTCAATTCCTTTTGATAATGACGACAGAAAAATGCATCACATAGAATATTACCTGAATATACTCAGACAGGCAGGCATAAACGCTGAATTTTCCCTCCCGTACATCTATTTATCTCTCAATGAGAGACTCAGGACAAGGAATTTACTTAAGGGACTGAAAAGACCTGTTGTCGGCATCAACCCGGGAGCATCCTACGGCTCAACAAAGAGATGGCAGCCTGAAAAGTTTGCAGAGGTTACAAGGAAAATAATCTCGGACCTCAATGGGAGTGTCGTTATATTTGGAGGACCATCGGAAACCGGAATAGCAGAAAAAATCATCAATGAACTTGCGTCTTTTCACTCGTCACTCCCCGGCCTCGCTCCGCAAAGCGGGGCGGGCGTCACTCGTCACTTGTTGAATATGGCAGGAAAAACAAATCTCAGAGAATTGTCTGCTCTGATATCAGAATGCGATGTCTTTCTTACAAACGACTCTGGGCCAATGCATATTGGCTATGCTGTCAGAACTCCTATGGTAGCTATATTCGGTTCAACAGACCCTGAATTAACAGGCCCTGTGGGCATAGGCAACAAAAAAAAAAAAAAAAATACGGACTGCAGTCCCTGCTTTAAAAGAACATGCGAAAGGGATAAGATGGACTGCATGGACGCTATAACAGCTGACGAGGTTTTTGATGCTATAGAGCATTCTATCCCAAAAAACAAGGCCGTCTTTTTTGACAGGGACGGCACATTGTGCAAAGATGCAGAATATCTGAACAGTTTTGACAATCTGGAAATATTCAAAGAGGTCTCAGGGTTAATACTGCTCAAAGATAAAGGGTATAAACTAATCGGTGTCAGTAACCAGTCCGGCATTGCAAGGGGAATCGTTGATGAGAAATTCACAAGAGAGGTCAACAATATTTTTATAGAGCAATACGGTTTTGATGATTTTTATTACTGCCCTCACCGCCCTGACGAGCATTGCCCATGCAGAAAACCAGAGCCTGAAATGATTCTAAGGGCCAGGGCCGAGCACAGCATTGACCTCAAACAATCCTATGTAATCGGAGATAAAGAACTTGATATGCTTATTGCAAAATCAGCAGGCGCAAAAGGCATTCTTGTCCTGACAGGACAGGGCGCTGAATCAGCTAATGCGGATTATGTTGCAAAGGACTTGGATGAAGCAGTAAAATGGATTCTCGGCAATCCCTGAAAATCAAGGAGGTTTTTATGATAAAGATAGCAGTCGCAGGAGCAGCAGGAAGAATGGGAAGCAGAATCACGGCTATTTCAAAAGAGTATCCTGAATTGAGACTTGCAGGAGCATTTGAAAAAAAAGGCCATTCTGCAACAGGAAAAGACATCGGGACAATCACAGGCATAGGTGAAACAGGTGTGAGGCTCTCAGACAGCCTTGAAACCGTTATTGACAATGCAGATGTGATAATTGATTTTACATCGCCTGCCTCTACAATGGAGAATATCAGGCTTGCATCAAAAAAAGGAAAGGCAATGGTCATAGGCACGACAGGACTGTCAAAAGATGAGATAAAGGAAATTGAAATCCTGTCAAAAAACATCCCGTGCGTAGTGGCATCCAATATGAGCACAGGCGTAAACCTGCTCCTGAAAATATTACAGGACGTGGCAAGGGTCTTAGGCGATGAATATGATATAGAGATTGTTGAATCGCATCACAGGCTAAAAAAGGACGCTCCGAGCGGAACCGCATTAAAGATGGCGCAAGTTATTGCTGACGCAGTAAACAGAAATCTTGATGAAGTGGCGGTTTACGCACGGAAGGGGATTATAGGCGAGAGGACAAAGAAAGAGATAGGCATACAGACAATACGCGCAGGTGATATTGTCGGAGAACACACTGTCCTTTTTGGCGGTCTTGGAGAGAGAATAGAGATAACGCACAAGGCCTCAAGCAGGGATACATTTGCGCGGGGCGCACTAAAGGCTGCAAGCTGGGTCTCAGGAAAACAGGCAGGGCTTTATGACATGCAGGATGTTCTGAGATTAAAATAATGTGGGTATAGTTGTATGAAAGCCGGTTTTTATCAGTTTGCACCCGAATTCGGGAATATAAAACACAATCTGCAAAAGGTTCTTGATGCTGCCGCATCTGTAGAAACAGACCTGCTGGTTCTTCCTGAACTATTTAACACAGGCTATCAGTTCACCTCAAAAGAAGAGGCAAAATCACTTTCTGAAAAAATCCAGTCAGGCGACACCACAAACGCACTCATCAAACTGTCGGCAAAGAAAAAGGTTTATATCGCAGCAGGTATCGCTGAGAACAATGAAGGAAAGATATATAATTCAGCAGTGCTTACGGGTCCGGACGGATTAATCGGAGTTTACAGAAAAACACACCTTTTTTATGAAGAAAAACTCTGGTTTTCTTCAGGCAATACAGGGTTTAAAGTATGGCAGACGCCCATCGGAAATATCGGCATAATGATATGCTTTGACTGGTTCTTCCCTGAATCCGCGCGGACACTTGCATTAAGAGGCGCCGATATCATTGCCCACCCTTCAAATCTCATCCTTCCTCATTGCCCTGATGCCATGGTGACAAGATGCATTGAAAACAAGGTGTTCGCTGTGACTGCAAACAGAATAGGCAGTGAACAAAGAGGAGACAAAGAAAAGCTCCCGTTTATAGGCAAGAGCCAGATTGCCTCACCCATGGGAGAAATAATCTATAGGGCGTCAGGAGACAAAGAAGAACTTACTGTCATGGAGATAGCTGTTGAGAGGGCAAGAAACAAAAATCTGAATTCTTTTAATGACCTTTTCAATGACAGAAAAAAAGAATTTTATGAATAAACGTATCTCTGTTATTATCCCGAACTACAATGGGAGTTCCACCATCGGCAGATGCCTTGAGGCTGCACTCTCTTCGGAATATGACAACTTTAAAGTTATAGTCACGGATGACTGCTCAACCGATAATTCGGCAGAGATAATAAAAAAATTTCCGTGCAAATTGATTTCCTTAGACAAACACTCCGGAGCATCAAAGGCAAGGAATACAGGCGCGGAAAACAGCAGCGGCGAGATTCTTTTTTTTATTGATTCAGACTGCCTTCTCCAGAAAAATACGCTCGCAGTCGTTAATAGGGCTTTCAATGAAACAATAATGTTCTCACCCCCCCATCCCCCCCTTGGCAAGGGGGGGATGGGGGGGGTAGTCACCGGCGGCACATATACCAAAATTCCTTATGACGATAATTTCTTCAGTACATTTCAGTCAATATTCATAAACTACTCTGAAACGAAAAAAGAACCTCCTGATTATATACCAACGCATGCAATGGTTATTGCCAGAGATATCTTTATGAATAGCGGAGGATTTCAGGAAAACTTCCTGCCTATATTGGAGGATGTGGAATTCAGCCACAGGCTCAGGAAGATGGGCTATAAACTGCTGATGAGGCCCGAAATACTTGTCCGGCATATATTCAATTTCACGCTGATAAAATCATTGAAAAACGCGTTTAGAAAATCAAGTTATTGGACTGTCTATTCACTTAAAAATAGAGATGTACTGGCAGATTCAGGCACAGCATCTTACGAACTGAAGATTAATGTTGCAACCTTTTCTTTGAACGCATTGCTGGCAATGCTTTTTTTTTATTTTAAGAATACGGCCTTTCTTATCTCTATTCTTCTTATCTGTGCTGTAAACCTCAATGCAAGCAAAGGGTTGATAAAGGCATTTTACAAAGCGAAAGGTTTGTCCTTTGCCGTTTTCGCAACGCTTTATTACACGTTGATTTATCCTCTTCCCGTAGGCGCAGGTGCAATTTCAGGAATAATAAAATATTTGAGTGGGAAGTAACTATTTTCTCGTCAGACTGACAGCGGCTATGCCGCTGTCAGTCAAAAAAACAAAAGCGTAAAAGTGTAAAATACCAAAGTATAAAACTACTGAGTCCTGACGAGACGGAAGCCGAAGCCGCGTATTGCCTTAAGAGCTTCTATGGTTTTAGGAGCCTTTTTAATTAATTCCCTAAGTTCGCCATTGGTCGCCACTATGTAAACAGGCACGCCTGCCTTCTCTGCCTTGTCTTTTCTCCATTCCCTGAGTCTTTGATATAAAAGTTTTTCGGGCTCTGTCAAGCCGTATTCAGTTTTTTCAGGTTCGAGGACTTCTTCATATTCGAAAAATATTGTCCAGTATGCCTTGCTGCCTGAGGTGAAAAACTCTGCCTTAAAATTTTTTATCTTTCTGTTCAGACAGAACTTGTTAAGCTCTTCTTCAAGAAAAGACTCTTTCTCTGTTTCAAAAGGTATCGTTATTATCCTGAAAGACACGGCAAAAAATTCCAAAATCTAAAAATTAAAAAATCCAAAATTTTATTTACTGCCTGCAAGACGGAGGCCGAGGTTGCTGTGCCTGAGGCCCGGCGTGTCGCCGGAGCGGTCACTTGCACGCACGTACCCCGCGTTGGAGAGCCAGCTGCCGCCGCGCGAGACACGGGGGGAGCCTGAGGAGCCTGAATTTGGTCCTTTAGGATTATCCTTTGGGCTGTTCCTGTAATAACTGCTGTCATACCAGTCATTGACCCACTCCCATACATTTCCGCTCATGTCATATATGCCAAGGCCGTTTGGTTGTTTTGTTCCAACGGGATGTGTCTTTCTTCCTGAGTTACTATCATACCACGCAACACTGTCAACATCATTGCCTCCAGCATACTTCTCGCTCTTTCCTCCGCTTCTGGCTGCATATTCCCATTCCGCCTCTGTGGGGAGGCGGTAGTTCTTACCTGTCTTTTGGTTAAGTTTGTTTATGAATTCCTGAATGTTATTCCAACCTACATTCTCAACAGGGCAGTTGTCCCCGCAGTTTTTAAAATCTGAAGGGTTGTTGCCCATTATTGCTTTCCACTGTCCCTGTGTTACTTCGTATTTGCCGATATAAAAATCATCAACACAGACTTCATGCACAGGCTTTTCATCTGACTCTCCATCGCCAAATGTGTCTCCCATCTGATAGCACCCGCCTTTGACAGAGACGAATTCCATGCCTGTTGTTGAATCTGTGTATGATGCGCCTTTTGGTGTTTTTGGCGCTGGAGCCATTGCGACTTTATCTTCTGCCTTTGGCTGCTCAGGGACTGGCTCTCCCATGAGCTTGGATATCAGTCTTTTGCTTGAATCAATTAAATCGTCAAGTTCGCATTTGCATTTGTCTTCTGACTGCGCCTCTATCTTTCCTGTCTCTGCATTGATAAGAGAAAGCGATAGATAATAGGTCTTGCCGATTAAAGATACTGAGCCTGCTACTATCTTCCCGACTCCAAGCATCTGCCCTGCCTCAACAATGCACTGGCCTGTTACGCAGCCTGAAAGCTGAAACTTCTGCTCTCCGAAGACTTTGTCCATGTTGCCCCTGTCAATAAGTTCCCATTTGCC
>CAZHHV010000103.1:0-7320 GCA_964532335.1 uncultured Nitrospiraceae bacterium | reverse complement strand
AGATGCTGCGGCCTAGATGATAATGATAATGCATATGGTTTAAAGGAGAACTTATGCCTTCTGAGGGAAGAGTGTTGGTTGTAGATGACCAGCCTGCAAATGTAAAGCTCATAGCAAAAAGACTTTCCGTCTCAGGCTATGAAGTGTTGACGGCAACCGACGGCATGAACGGCATCAGGATCGCAAGGGAGTCCGTTCCGGATGTCATCCTCCTTGACATCATGATGCCTGAGATGGACGGATATGAGGTCATTAAAAGGCTCAAACAAGAGCCTGAAACAAGCGGCATCCCGATTGCTCTTTTGACCTCCCTTGACGGCACCGAGGACAAGGTGAAAGGACTTGATGCAGGAGCCGATGATTTCCTCACAAAGCCGGTCAATCAGATAGAGCTTATCGCCCGCATACGTTCCCTCACAAAACTGAAGAGGCTCCATGAGGAAATCAGAAAAGCAGGGGATTTGACTCCTCCGCTGCCTGAAGATGCGGAAAAGGGTAAGACGAAAGATAAGAAGAGTATTTTTATTGTGGAAGACGATGAAATGATGCTGGCGCAATATAAACGCATTCTTGACAATACCGGTGAGTATAGGACACTTATAGCGAAAAATGCCTCGGACGCATTAGATGTATTGCATAAGACGCTTCCTGATATTATACTTCTGGATATCATGCTTCCTGACATGGATGGTATAGAACTGCTTAAAAATATCAGGGAAAATCATTCCACCTCCGATGTCCCTGTGATCATAATATCTGCGATCACTGACATTGAAACCAAGGTAGAGGGGATAGAATCAGGCGCCGACGATTATCTTGTAAAACCTATTGACAGGATCGAGATGCTTGCGCGTATACGGGCGAACCTCCGGAAGTCCGAAGCGCAGAGAAGACTTAAGTCAAACCTTGAAGCTGTGGCGCAGCAGGCTATAACAGATCCCCTCACAGGGCTTTACAACAGACAGTATCTGAAAGATGTTCTTGGAAGAGAGATAGCGCGTGCAAGGAGATACAAGCGCCGTTCTCGATGTTAATTCTTGATATAGACCATTTTAAGGACGTTAATGATACCTTCGGGCATCTTGCCGGCGACGGGGTGCTCAGAGAGACAGCCGGTATACTGAAGCATAATGTCAGGGCAAGCGATGTTGCCGCACGATATGGCGGAGAGGAGTTCGTTGTTGTCCTGACTGATACTGATATAAACGGCGCAGTGGCTGCAGCGGAACATCTGAGGGAAACCGTTGCCCAACATGAATTTCCAGCATTTGACGGCAGACAAGTAACCGTCAGCATAGGCTGTACGGAATTCCAGCCCAACGATGCGGATATGGATGCGGTCATAAAGAAAGCCGACGATGCGCTTTACAAGGCGAAGGCAGAGGGAAGGAACAGGGTAAAATATATTTGAGAATAACCGGGGCGTCATAAATGTCGGAAACAACAGACACTTTGACGCTTATACTGCAAGACCGGCGGACTTAAATCAGGGCATAGAGTTTGTTAAGAGATAAATCATGAAATGAGGAGGGGACATGCAGGATGATAATAAAAAACCGAAAATCCTTATAGTTGATGATGAGGAAAAGAACGTTAAGCTCATGATTGCCATACTGAAAAATTACGGCTATGACTTTGAGACAGCCAAAAACGGTCTCGAAGCGATTGAAAAAGCTAAGACATTTACACCTGACCTCATCCTGCTTGACATCATGATGCCTGAGATGGATGGATACGAGACCTGCAGTAGGCTTAAGGAAGATGCGCTAACACGCCATATCCCGGTTGTGATGGTGACCGCGCTCGCAGACAGAGAGGCAAAGATTAAAGGGCTTGAAGTTGGCGCAAATGATTTTCTCACAAAGCCTGTTGACACATCGGAGCTTACAATAAGGACCAAGAACCTGTTGAGGATAAAGGAGTTTGAGGATTTTCTGAAAGGGCATAATGAACTCCTTGAAGCAGAGGTCAAGAAAAAGACAGCCCAGCTCAGGGAAAGCTACATAGATACGATACATAAACTTACAAAGGTTGCCGAATACAAAGACGAGGATACCGCCTCGCATATAAAAAGGTCGGGTTATTATGCAGCGCTTCTTGCAAGGGAACTGGGATGGCTGACAGAAACTGTTGAGATAATATTTTATGCAGCGCCTATGCATGACATAGGCAAGATCGGAATTCCGGCAGAGATTCTACTTAAGCCTGCAAAGCTAACGACAGAGGAATTCGCACTGATGAAGACCCATACTATCATAGGCGGGAACATCCTGAGCGGCAAGACCTCAGCTATTATCCAGATGGCGGAAATTATCGCCCTGAGCCATCACGAAAGATGGGACGGCAACGGCTATCCAAAGGGACTTAAAAGCGAGGAGATTCCAATAGAGGGAAGGATATACAATATCTGCGACCAGTATGATGCCTTACGGAGCAGAAGACCCTATAAGCCGCCGTTTGACCATGAAAAGACTTTCAAAATAATAACAGAAGGAGACGGCAGGACAATGCCCGTGCATTTTGATCCGGTCGTGCTTGAAGCCTTTAAGAATATTCATAAGCAGTTTAAGGAGATATACGAAACTCATAAGGATTGATATTGAATAAAAATCATATGGTTCACAGTTCACAGTTCACCCCGTTTAGAGATGAATCTCTAACGGGGTTCACAGTTCACGGCGATACCATTGGCATTATCCTTCTGAATCTTGGCGGGCCTGATTCTATTCAGGCTGTAAAGCCGTTTCTTTACAATTTATTTTCAGACAGAAAGATAATTCAACTGGGCCCTCCATTCCTGCAAAAACCGCTTGCACGGCTAATCTCAATGCTCAGGTCTAAAAAGACAGAGGGTTATTACCGCCTCATAGGAGGCAGGTCTCCGATACTTGATATTACCAATGCTCAGGCAAAAGCGCTGGAAGAAGCTCTAAAGCGTTCAGCGTTCAGCGTTCAGCGTTCAGCGGAAGTCTCCGAACTACTAACTCCGAACTCCGAGAAATCCCCCGATTCACCCATTCACCCATTCACCCATTCACCGATAAGGGTCTACGTCGGAATGCGTTACTGGCATCCTTTGATAGAGAATGTGATACCTCAGATTTATAATGACGGAATTAGAAAACTTATTGGACTCAGCCTTTATCCCCAGTATTCTCTGGCAACGTCAGGCTCATCGTTTTCAAAGCTGAAGGAAGTTATCGGTTCACTGTTCACGGTTCACTGTATAACTTCATGGTATGACCATCCGCTTTATATTGAGGCATTGGTGGATGTTATTAAAAAAGGATTGGAATCATTCTATCAGCCGTCAGCTGTCAGCCATCAGCTATCAGCCAATGACGTCCACGTTCTCTTCAGCGCCCACAGCCTTCCTGAAAAGTTTATTGATGAGGGTGACCCTTATGTGCGTCATATTGAGAGAACGATTGAAGAGATTGTAAAGCGGATGCCGATAAAATGGCATCTGAGTTATCAATCCAAGAGCGGGCCTGTAAAATGGCTTGGGCCTTCAACAGACGAAAAACTTAAAGAACTTGCAGGCAGGAACGTTAAGAATATCCTCATTGTCCCGATAAGTTTTGTGTCTGACCATATTGAGACGCTTTATGAGATTGATATATTATATATGCAGATGGCAAAAGGACTCGGGATTAATCTGAGACGAACAGATTCCCTGAACACACATCCGCTTTTTATTGAAGCGCTGAAGGACATAGTAATAAAGAATGTGAAGGAGCTTGGTTGGACAGAATAGTCATTGTAGGCGGCGGTATTTCAGGGCTTTCACTGACCTATGCGCTTCTTGAATCTGAACCATCGGCAGACGTAGTAGTATTTGAATCCGAAAAAAGAGCCGGCGGAAAGATATGGACAGAAAAAGTGAACGGTTTTCTCTGCGAAGGCGGAGTTAACGGCTTTCTTGACAACAGGCCGAAGACTTTAGAGCTTGCCTCAAAACTTCTGATTAATCCGCTGAGAAGCAGTGACGCAGCCAGAAAAAGATATGTTTTTTCTGACGGGAAATTAAACCTTCTGCCTGAATCACCTGTATCGTTTCTTACTTCCGATCTCTTGAGCCTTTACGGACGCTTAAGGGTAATGTATGAGTTTTTCGCTCCACGGGGCAGTTCAGATGATGAAACCCTTGCCGATTTTGCAAGGAGAAGGCTTGGCAAAGAGGCATACGAAAAACTTATTGATCCGATGGCATCAGGCATTTATGCAGGAAATTCTGAGTCGCTAAGCCTCAAAAGCTGTTTCCCAAAGGTATTCCAACTTGAAGAGAAATACGGAAGCCTTATAAAAGGCATGATAAAACTGCAGAGAGCAAGGGACAAAGAAAGAAGAACAGATAAACTCCAAACTCCAAACTCCAAACTCCAAACTAAAGTAAGCGCCGGCCCCGGAGGCACGCTTACATCTTTTCACAGCGGCATGGGAATGATGATAGATTCCTTGAAAAGTTCTCTAAAAGAAAGACTCAGAGCCGGAAGCAAGGTAATCTCTGTTGAGAGGAAAGGTAAGGGATATGCTGTCCATCTCTCTGACGGCATGGTTGTGGAGACGGAGATTCTTGTAATTGCATCCCCTGCATATTCAGCAGCGGAGATTTTAAAAAATCTTGACAGATCTCTCTCATCGGTTCTTTCAGAGATACCGTATCCTTCTGTCTCTGTTGTGTGTTTTGGATACAGGAAAGAACGCATTGCTCATAAACTGGATGGATTTGGTTTTCTCATCCCATATAAGGAGCGCAGAAAAATCCTCGGTTCATTATGGGATTCAAGCATTTTTCCCGGAAGGGCTCCTGACGGATATGCGCTTTTAAGGAGCATGATGGGAGGCGCAAGGGCCTCCGAGATTGCGATGCAGGACGACAGCAGGCTGATTGATGTTGTTGCAGAGGAACTAAAGGATATAATGGATATAAAAGTGCAGCCTGATTTTGTAAAAATTTACAGACACGAAAAGGCAATTCCGCAGTATAATATAGGTCATAATAAAAAACTGGAAACAGTTGATGATATCTTATTAAAATACAAAAACCTGTATTTAACTGGGAATGCATACAGGGGAATAAGCGTTAATGACTGCATAGAAAATTCATATAAATTGGCAGAGACAATAATAAGAAAGGAGGAAATATAAATTGAAAGAACAGGAGATAACAGAGATTCTTTTAAAGGAAAATGAGGATTACAAGAAACTTGGAGAGGAACATAAAAGCCTGAAAGAGGCGCTTGCAGAAATAGACAAGAAAGTTTATCTCACACCTGAAGAAGAGGTGGAGAGGAAAAGGATTCAGAAACTGAAACTTACAAAAAAGGACAGGATGGCAGAGATTATAAGGGAATATAAGAAAAGCCATTCGCTGAACTAGATCTGAATTGAGCTATTCTATACTCTGTCATTCCGACTTGTTCGGAATCCTTCCTGCTTGTCAGGAATCGTCAGAAAGATGCCCCGAAAGCTTTCGGGGCATGACAAAAAAGGGTGAGGGGTATTTTCGGGTCAATGACAGGAATAAGAAAGGAGTATTTTTTATGCGCAGCAGGACAATTAAGGAAGGATTAGAGCGTGTTCCGCACAGGGCGCTTCTTTATGCGACTGGCATTCCAAAAAGCGAAATGAAAAAGCCGTTTATCGGCGTAGCAACAAGTTTCACCGATATTATTCCGGGACACATCGGCATGAGGGATTTGGAGAGATTCATAGAAAAAGGAGTACATACAGGAGGAGGCTATCCTTTCTTTTTTGGAATTCCCGGCATCTGCGACGGCATTGCAATGGGACACAGCGGCATGCATTATTCTCTTCCGTCAAGGGAGCTGATTGCCGACATGGTGGAGACGATAGCTCAGGCGCATCAGCTTGACGGGCTTGTGCTTCTTACTAACTGCGACAAGATTACGCCCGGAATGCTCATGGCTGCGGCAAGGATTAATATCCCCTCAATAGTCGTTACTGCAGGCCCTATGATTTCAGGGCATCTAAGGGGCAAAAGGCTCTCGCTTGTCAATGACACCTTTGAAGCGGTTGGAAAGTATAAAAAAGGTTTGATAAAAAATGATGAGCTTGAAGCTCTTGAAATGTGCGCATGTCCGGGCGCAGGCTCATGTCAGGGCATGTACACGGCAAATACAATGGCATGTGTTACAGAGGCGCTGGGCATGAGCCTTCCAAGATGCGCCACTGCGCTTGCCGTATCCGCTGACAAGAGGAGAATAGCCTTTGCAAGCGGAGAGCGTATTGTTGAACTGGTAAAGAAAAATATCACGCCGAGAAAGATAATGACGCGGAAGGCGTTTGAGAATGCAATAATGGCTGACCTTGCATTAGGCGGCTCAACCAATACTGTCCTTCACATCCCTGCAATAGCGCATGACGCAGGAGTGGAACTTCCGCTTGAGGCATTTGACATATTGGGCAAGAAAACCCCTCATCTTGTAAATATGCTTCCCGGCGGCGAGCATTTTCTTGAAGACCTTGAATGGGCAGGAGGCATTCCGGCCTTGATGAAGAGATTAAGGGGGAGTTTGAATAATTGCATGACAGTAAGCGGCAGGAGTATTTTTGAGATTGCTGATTCCGCAGAGATTATAAATGAAAACGTTATAAGGCCTCTGAGCAAGGCTTATCATAAAGAAGGAGGCATTGCAATCCTGAGGGGCAATCTTGCGCCTGACGGAGCAGTTGTAAAACAGTCTGCCGTTAGCAAAAACATGATGAAGTTTGAAGGCAGCGCAAAGGTGTTTAACTCTGAGGAAGAGGGAATGAAGGCAATCCTCAACGGGAAGATAAAGGCAGGCGATGTTGTTGTCATAAGGTATGAGGGGCCTAAAGGAGGGCCTGGAATGAGGGAGATGCTCTCTCCAACAGCAACAATCGCGGGCATGGGCTTAAGCGAATCAGTGGCCCTGATAACAGACGGAAGGTTTTCAGGCGGGACAAGAGGCCCATGCATAGGGCACATATCGCCTGAAGCAATGGAAGGCGGAATTATAGCAATTATCAAAAACGGAGACAGGATAAAAATTGACATTCCGGGAAGAAGGGTTGATGTTCTTCTCTCCGAGAAAGAGATAAAGGAAAGGCTTAACAAATGGAAACCGCCAAAGCCTAAGATAACAAAAGGCTATCTTTCAAGATACGCAAAGATGGTCACTTCAGCTGGAACAGGGGCGGTGATGAAATAGGGCAGCAGAACAACAGAGCAGCAGTAAAAAATTAAAAAACTACTGCACTACTGCGCTGTTGCGCTACTGCCCAGTTGACTCATAATAAAATGTTACCGAAGGCTCGCTGACTCAACGTGTT
>CAZHHV010000102.1:4636-7376 GCA_964532335.1 uncultured Nitrospiraceae bacterium | reverse complement strand
GGTAAGGGACAGGCAACTTTTTTTGGGAAAAAAGTAGCCTGTCCCTCTCCTGCAAACCAAGAATTAAATATGGTTAGGAGTTGAGGTTGATGAAAAAATACTTTAACAATAAAGGCAGAATCATTTTGGGCTCTTTGCTCTTAGCCCTCTCTTTGCTCTTAGCCCTATACCTTATTCTGCCAGACAAAGCAGGCAGCGGCACCTATCTCAGCTCTCCCCATGGCGCCTCAACAGGTGTAGACCGCACAGCAGCAAGCATCACAGCAGGGCACTGCCAGCACTGCCACGACCCCCATGCAGGGCCCACGAGCGGTGTTACCGGCGGCCCTTATGATTATAACCTTTACAAGAGCAGCGCTAATAATGCCATCTGTTTCACAGCAGAGGCAGGAAGTGGATGCCACGCGGGGAGTCCTCCAGCCGGTTATCCTGCACAAGAGGCAGACAGGGTGCCAGGTGGATCAACAACCCTTCCCCCATATTATTTTGAAAGGAATTCAGGCGGGACAACGCCAACAAGGACAACCGGTTTGACTAACAGGGTGCGCTGGCCAGGCGAGGCTGCATATTCTGATATAGGCGCAACAGGGGGCAAGGACTATTCTCCACACTATGTGGATACTAATATGCCTCTACAGAATGGTGCAGGTCAGGGACTCTGCGCTAATTGCCATAACCCGCATGGAACAACAAATATGGATATGCTCCGGAATACCTATATAGACCCGGGACCTACAGCGAATTTCAATCTCTGTTTCAGTGTGCCCGCTGGCGGAAATACAACTGCCTATCCTGCCGCTACCTGCCATGACACAGGAGGGGTTCCGAGTTTGCCTGAAAATAGACTCATAAAGGGCCTTTACGATAATGCCGACAATCAGGCTGGACATCAGATAAGGTGCTCTTCCAAGAGTGCTGTAGCAGGGGGGTCGTGCGCTACTGTAGGCAATCCTGGCACTACTGCTGCAGGCAGCGGCTTAACCATAGGTGATAAAATGCCCTGCTATAACTGCCATAACCCCCATGGCTCCCTTGGTTCTGATAAGGCTGGTGGGGCGAGTAGGAATGCATATCTTATAAGTGACCAGAGGACAAACTGGAAAGGCCTTACTGATACCATAGTCACTGCTGCACAGACTCGCTTGTTCTGCTTTGGCTGCCATGTCGCCTCTGATGGAACTGCGGGCTCTATAATCGTGATGGGAATCTCCATGAATACCATACCGAATACTGTGTCTGCCCATGCCTCCACTGACACAACAAGCTGCTACTCCTGCCATGCCAGCGGCATCACAACAGCTACAGCCTATGCCAGTTCAGCCAGCAGGAATGTTCACCACCCTGACGTTGGAGGAACCTGTATTAGCTGTCACACGAATGCACAGGATAACGCAGACGGGGCGCCAACCCGAAGGGCTGTTACAGGAGAATTCAAGCCAGGGGGAACCTGGGAGGCTGCAGATTGGAGCCATATGCGCGCTAATTCCGGAGATGTTACATCTAAGGACTGTTGTGTCTGCCATTTAGAAGGCACTAGTGCAAGTGACCCTACGCCGAGCTCTTCTCTACATAAAAATAATCTTATTGATCTGAGCACCCCTGATACCTCTGGAACCAATCCTCCTGCCTTTGCTGCGTTTACCAGAGATACAACGAACAAGACGCTTGAATCATGGGTCACCAATGTCCAGAATTTACTCTGTCTCAAATGTCATGATGCTGATGGTGCAACTAACACTGCTGCACAGGTTGACGGCTCTGCTACCTCTCCTTTCACAGGAACCGCGACAGTGGTTAATGTGGACGCCCATTTCGCCACCTCAAACGCCACATTCCATCCTGTAAAAGGGACACAGAATAATAGCTACGCTGATATAGATACGATGGAGGCTCCGTGGAATTCTATTACAAAAACAAGCGGGACACCATCCGCTGGTGACCTGATCTCCTGCTGGGACTGCCATAATGATGACCCTGTCATCCCATCAACAGAAGCCCGCACAGTAACCGCACACGGCAATGTAAGAACCCTGAGAAAGGCTTATGATGCGAGTACGACTGCCGGTTCAAAGCAAACAAAGCTATGTGTCGTATGCCATAAGATTTCGATTTACTGGACTACCTACGAACACGGCGGTGCCGGAAGCGCATGGGCCAGCAATGCCGCCACTCGCCACGATCCTGATGATTTTCCCGGTTGCACTGTCTGTCACGGAACAACTACATCTGCCGGCGCACTGCCCGCCCGGCCTAAAAAGGCTGAAAATGCCCACGGGTTTAATACGCTCGATGACGGCACTACGACTACATGGCCTACTGTTGCACCGGCTACTGCCGGAGCGCCACCGTTCAGTTTCTTCCGTGCAAGTAACAACATTAACGCTTTTCGGCCAAAGAGCTGGAGCGGGCAGACTTCACCTACTGAGGGCAGTTGCGGTGGCTCTACAGGCAATAAAATGTGTACCTATAGTACGAAACACCCCTATACCCCCGGCGGCGCCTATTGATGGCGCTAAAACCACCACTCATAGCTCCCCTCCTATTTTAGGAGGGGATTAAGGGGTGGTAAATACATGGAAGGGGTTACAGGCATCAATAGCTTTAGTTTTTGTAATAGTAAAAATAGGGACACATCCCATATTTAGATTGACAAACCACCCCTGCCCCTCCTTAACTAAGGAGGGGAATTAGTAAGAAAAGCTCCCAAGTAAGCTCCCCTCCTATTTTAGGAGGGGATTAA
>CAZHHV010000102.1:0-4626 GCA_964532335.1 uncultured Nitrospiraceae bacterium | reverse complement strand
GGTTGTTATCTCGGTGGAAGAATACGAGGATATGAAAATGAAACTGTTTGAGATGGAGTGCCTGCTTGCCGAGAAAGAGGTTAAGGAAGGAGACATCGCCGGCCCCTTCACCGATGTGGATTCGCTTGTGGCGCATTTAGAGAAATGAAATGTACGAACTCTATACGACAAGGCAATTTGAAAGGGCATACAAGTCATTTATAAAACTCCATCCAGAGTTAAAAAACACCGTCCGGGAAAAATTAAAGCAGCTTCTTGAGAACCCGGCCGGTCCTGCATTAAGGCTGCATAAGTTAACCGGGAAACTGTCAAACCATCATGCGGTAAGCATTACGCACAGTTTCAGGCTGATTTTTATGATTGAAGGCAGTCGGATATACCTTACAAATATTGGCGCCCACGATGACATATACAGGTAGGTCAAGCCCGAGAATGACAGACAAAACAGACTTTTTCAGGACTCTCAAATTGACTTTGTGGAGGCAAGAAAAAAATGAATAGATGCGGTTTACTCACTATAAGAAAGTTTTTATTTTTTCTTTTTGTTTATAGTTTATGGTTTATGGTTTTCAGTTTTCCGTCTTCAGTTTTAAGTGCGGAGTTGAACTTAAAAGAGACTAAATTAGCCGCGATACCGGAAGATTACCAGGAAGTGTGGGATATTGTTTTCAGCGCTGACGGCAAGCAGGCTGCTTATAAAGCAAGAAAAGGAGGCAAAGAATTCGTTGTCGTTGGCAATAAGGCTGATGGTAAGTTCTACGATATTATAATGGATTCAATTCTTTTGAGTTCTGATAGCCAAAGAGCTGCCTATCATGGCAGAACAAAAGGGAAAAGTTATTTAGTGATTGATGGTAAAGAAGCGGGGCCCTATGATAATGCCGGTCTTGATGCCAGTCCTCGCGGCATTAGTCCGGATAATCGGCTGCTTGCGGCTCAGGTGAAAGAAAAAGGGAAGTGGTTTATTGTCCTTTTTGACTGGATGTAGAAAATTTGTCACAGTTCCGGTTATGAACGGTTGACTGGGTCTCTGGTTTTCAGTCCAGAGAGTCGTTTGCTTCTCTATGAACTTGGAGACAATGAAGGAAAAAGAATCACCTTTATTACTGATGTGAATACAGGCAAAGTAAAAAAGAGAATTTATAATCCCTCAGAAGATTTTGTCTTTACTCCTGATGGTTCGCGCCTGGCTTACAAGACGGCAAAAAAAGGAAAGTCTCTCCTCGTTTTGCACGCTCTTGCTTTAAATAAAGAGAGAGAGGTAGTTCTTCCTTATGTTCGGGTAGAATCAGTGAGTTTGAGTTCTACCGGTCAGCGTATTGCTTATACGGCAGGGAAAGAAGGCAAGGTAGTTATTGCAGTTAGTGATTGGGACACCCCTAACCGGATAAAAGTGAGTAATTCTTATGATGGCGTTACTGAACCGGTTTTCAGTCCTAAAGGTAACATGGTTGCCTTTTCAGCGGTTAAAGAAGGAAAAGTAATCATTGTGGTTGATCAAAGGGAAGGTCCCGGCTACGAGAGAATTATTCCTTCGTTGGTTTTTTCTTCTGATAGCGAAAAAATTGCTTATGCAGCAATGAAGAATGGGAAGTGGTTTATGGTTATTTTGCCCGTAAGTGAACTGGATAAGGTAAATGAGGGTCCGGCTTATGATATGGTGGTTACACCGGTTTTCAGTCCTGACGGCAAATATATTGCATTCAGGGCAAGAACAGGGACTATGAGTGAAGCAAAACGCTTCATCGTAATTGCCGATGCGGAAACAGGCAAGGCAATTAAAGAAGGACCGGCCTGTGATGAGGTCTGGCCGCCGGTGTGGAGCGCTGACGGCAAATCGGCCGCTTATGGAGCGCGGATTGGAAGAGAATTATGGTGGAAAGTTCAAACACTTCCTTAAGCAGAAATAATCCAAATTTGATAATGGAAAAGGCCGGAAAGATATTTTATTCTCCGCCGGCAAATATAATATTTTTAGTTCTGCTAACCTGCGCGGTTTATTGGGGGAGTTTAAATGTTCCTTTTATGTGGGATGATGAAGGCCTTATTCTCAGAGATGAACAAATCAGGTCACTCAATAATATACCCCGTTTTTTCAATCTTACTTATTTGGAGGAGGATGCAGCGGTAACCTTTCGTCCGCTTCGGACAGTCTCTTTTGCGATAGATTATTTTCTCTGGGAATATAACCCCTATGGCTATCATTTAACCAACCTATTCTTCCATATCTTTAATGTTCTCCTAATTTATTTCTTTGTTCATTTACTGCTTCAGCAATCAGCAATCAGCAATCAGCAATCAGCTACTGACCATTCATCCCTCATCCCTTTATTTTCTGCCTTACTCTTTGCCGCTCATCCGATTCATACTGAGGCAGTTGTCTGGATAAAGAATCGCTCCGAATTATTCTCCACATTTTTCTTTCTTTCTTCATTGATTCTTTTCATTAAAAGCCAGACCCAGGTTCACAGTTCACAGTTCACCCCGTTTAGAGATTCATCTCTAACGGGGTTCACCTATCTACTTTCTCTTGTTTGTTTCATTCTATCTTTACTCTCTAAGGAAGTAGCGATGGCTTTACCGTTGATATTAATTTTTTATTCTTTCTTTTTTCTTCTTCCTGCTCACCTTTCTTTATTAAAAAAAGGAAAAAAGATTTTTCTCAAGACCCTGCCTTTCCTGGTAATAGGAATTTTGTATGCTGTTTTGAGGTTTACTTTAATCAAGAGAGATTTCTTGCCCACCGAACTTGCCAGGACGTTAGATTTATCTTCCCGGATTTTATTAGTGATAAAAACTATTGGTGAGTATCTCAAACTCCTGCTCTTTCCGGTTAACCTTTCGGCAGAGCATTCCTTAGAAATCCCAAAATCAATTCTTGAATTGGATGTGCTTATTTTTACCGGGGCAATCATTTTTCTCCTAATTAGCGCAGCGCTGCTATTTCGTCGGGCAAACCCGGTTTCTCTAATCTTTGCGTCTGCCCTTTTATGGATTTTTTTCACTCTTTTCCAGGTAGGGAATATCTACTACTTACATCCCTGTCCACTTGCCGAACAGCGTCTCTATCTTCCTTCAGTAGGTTTCTGCATCCTCTTAGCGCTGCTCATCGCAAAGGGCGCTGAATTAACGCAAAGAGCGCAGAAGATTTCTTTAAAGTCCCGCTCTTATCGGGGCGTCGGGCAGCTCTTTGGCGTTTTAGCAGTGGCAGGCATTTTAGCGTTCTATTCAGTAGGGACAATAAAAAGGATTACGGATTGGCAGGACCCCCTCAGGTTCTGGGAGAAAACAGCGCAAAGTAATCCGAGTCATTGGAGGCCGCGGGTGAATCTGGGGTACGCTTATTTGTATGCGAATAGAATTGAAGAGGGTATTCAAAGATTTAAGCTGGCGCTCTCTCTGGCGCCAGAAGCAACCGGGATATATTTTGCGCTTGGATTTGCCTATGAAAAGCAGGGAAAGATTGAGGAAGCAACTGCAATGTTTGAAAAAGGGATAAGTTTTGCGACTTCTGATATTGATAAAGCCGACCTTCCTTCTCACCTCAAAGTTGTTCTGCCAGAAATGCGAGAAATTGACCTGAAAGACACTGAATTTCTCTGGGGATACTTTTACCAGATGAGAGGTTTAAAGGAAAAGGCAATTGAATATTATAAAAAAGCCTTAGTTCATAATCCTGCTCATAGTAAAACGCATTATAACCTGGCGCAGATTTATGACAACGAAGGGCAGTACAATCAGGCAATGTTCCATTATGAGCAGGTAATTAAGTCCGAGCCAGAGCATTGGGGAATAGATAAGGTGTATTTTAACCTTGGGAAGATTTACCGTCTGAGAGGCGAACAGGACAAGGCGCTCACTTACTGGAAGAAAGCCGTGGAGATTAAACCTGCTTTTTTAGAAGCAAGGATGAGTCTTGCTGAGCTCTACAAAGAAAGAGGGATGTATTCAGAGGCAATTGCTCAGTATAAAAAAGCAGCGGAAATTGTCCCTAAGAACTGGAATGTATATTTCAATCTCGGTCTTCTTTATACAAAACAGGGATTATCAAAGGAAGCCGCTGAGTATTACGAGAAGGCAGTGAAATGCAATCCTAATTTTGCGGAGGCGCATTATAATCTCGGGCTTCTCTATCTTAAATTCGGACGCTTTAATGAGGCGGCTAAACTATTTCAAAGGATTATATATCTGGACCCGACAAATATGCGGGCTAAGAAAATGTATGAGGTTGCTCTTGAATCAGCAAAACAGGGTAAACTTTCCATATCCGTAACTAAATGAAAATACTTATCGTAATTCCTACATATAACGAAAAAGAAAATATTCAGAAATTGGCAGAAAAAATTCTTAACCTCAATCTCAATCTTGACCTTCTCATCATTGATGACAATTCACCTGATGGGACGGGTGAAATATTAGAACAATTAAAAATGAAAAATGAAAAATTAAAAATTATTCATCGAAAAGATAAGCGCAGTGAAGGGCTTAGCCGGAGAGATGGTTACCGTTATGCTATAATGAATAACTATGACTATATCATAGAGATGGATGCGGATTTCTCCCATGATCCGGAAGAGATACCTAAGTTCTTAGAGCAGATTAGGGGGTGGGATGTGGTAATCGGCT
>CAZHHV010000101.1:4920-7391 GCA_964532335.1 uncultured Nitrospiraceae bacterium | reverse complement strand
CGACCCTCAGCTTGGAAGGCTGACGCTCTACCACTGAGCTACTCCCGCATTCCCATGCTAAAAGTGAAAAGTTACAAGTTAAAAATTTTAAATCCAACTTCTATTTCCTTAACTTTTAACTTTCAACTTTTAACTATTCTATTCACTGTAAAATTTGTTTTGCAAATTTTACTGGTGGAGAGGGGAGGATTTGAACCTCCGAAGGCAGAGCCGGCAGATTTACAGTCTGCTCCCTTTGGCCACTCGGGAACCTCTCCGTGGAGCCACCGAAGGGATTCGAACCCCCGACCTGATGATTACAAATCAACTGCTCTACCAACTGAGCTACGGTGGCGCTCTCAGCTAACCCTGTAATTATATTGTCAAAAAACACAGAGCAGAAAAAGACAACACTACACCTGCTCATTTTTTTATAACTGAATAATATAAGGCATGTAGTATAGCATGGTCAATTGTTGAAATTCAAGGATAATTGGAGTTATCTGGCTTTTTCTCGCCAAATCTAATTTTTTCTAACTCTTTGCCGTAAAACTTCAAACATAAGCACAGCGCCGGCAGCCGAAACATTTAAGGAATTAACCCTGCCCCTCATTGGGATGCTGACAACAAAGTCACACTTTTCTGCCACTGTCTTTCTTAAACCTCTGCCCTCCGAACCGATGACAAGACCAGCAGGCACACTGAAATCAACATCCCATGGCATATTCCCTGAGCCGCTTTCAGCTCCTATTATTGTAATCTCTCTCTCCTTCATTTCGGAAATTACATGTTTTATATTACTTACCTGTGAGACAGGGACATACTCAACCGCGCCTGCAGATGCCTTTGATACAGCAGGGCCTAATCCTGCAGACCTGTGTTCCTGCACAATCACTCCATGCACGCCCGCTGCATCAGCAGACCTCAAGATTGCGCCTACATTTCCGGGGTCCTCTATACAGTCAAGGATTAGAAAAAAAGGAATCTCGTTTCTCTTTTCAGGAATATTAAGGAGTTCGTAAAGATCTATATATCCTTTTTCAGAAACCTTTACTGCAATCCCTTGATGCCCCTTGGGAAATCTCTCATTAAAAAAAGCGGCGTCAACTATCCTGAGAGCAATCCCTCTGCTCTCTGTCTCTTTTTTTATAAGGAAAAGCTTCTCATGCCGTCCTGAAGAGATATAGACCTCTTTTATATTCCTTCGTGCTCTCAATGCCTCGAGAACAGGATTTAAACCATATATCCACATAAATCTTTATTTGTTAGATTTTTTCTTATCCATCATAGTAACGGCCTCAAGAAGAAGATGCATGGTATCAACTGTTACATTGACATCGTTCGTCAACTGATTGTGAATTATATGAAATGCCCCGGTATCCCAGCTGATCAGTTCGTAGAAAGCCTCATTTCCTTTCAATTTTCCGACAGAGGCATGAACTATCTCTCCATGATGCAGATAAATCAGCCCCTTTTCCGTTCCCTTGCTTATCTCAATTCTGGCTGTCCTGCGCCCGAGGCTGAGTATCTGGATTACATCGGAAAGGCTGAATTCACTGACAGAGCCTTTAAGTCCGGGGTGTTCTTTCTGTAACGGAATACGCGCTGAAATTTCAAGAAGATTTTCAATCTTTGATTTAAGCTCCTCCATGTTGATAGGCTGCGTGATATAACTCATGCCTGCAGGTAAATTCTCGGGATATCCTTGCTCCGGCATAACAAGCAGAAAGCGATGAATAAATTTCTGTTCTATCCCGCTGAAGAATCTCATAAAATCAGCAGGATTTAAAGCTTCCACATCAGCGATTATGAGATCAGGAGGGGCAAGCCTGATATGCTCAACAGCATCGGTCCCTCTTGAGACATGGATTATGTCTATATTATCAATGTTTATGCCCAGCTTTATCAGGGCAGCTACATTCTGCTTCTTTTCAAATATAAGAATTCTTTTCTTGCAGCATATATCTGACGGCTCTTCTTTTATAACGGAAACAAACACATCTACAACCCTGGGATCAAATTGATTGCCGGCGTTTCTCAAAATCTCATCCACAGCCTTTCCTTTTAGTATCGCTTTTCTGTAAGGCCTGTCTGTCACCATTGCGTAAAAGGCGTCTGCCACTGCAATAATGCGGGCGCCAACAGATATTTCCTGTCGCTTAAGCCCCTTAGGATAACCGCTTCCATCATAGTGCTCATGATGCTGGCTTATTATTAAATTCAGATCCCACGGAAATTTCACATCCTTGAGAATTTGCAGCGTGTGAACCGGGTGATGCTTGATCGGAGTCAATTCGTTAGGGCCAAGTCTCATGCTGTTTTCAAGTATCTGATTGTAAATCCCTACTTTCCCTAAATCCTTGAGTAAAGCAGCCATTTCTATGGCATCGGCAAGATCCTCTTCCAATCCCATTTTGAGAGCAATTTTATGGGAAAGTCTTGCAACGTAATGGTCATTGTTGAAGAAATATCTGTCATTTACCTTAAATACC
>CAZHHV010000101.1:0-4910 GCA_964532335.1 uncultured Nitrospiraceae bacterium | reverse complement strand
TGTCTATGAGAGAGAAAAAGAATTGTTTAAGCTCTTTCTTCTCCTGCGGAAGAGTAAATTCAGCTTTTAGGTATTCGCGCACAAGCGCCAGAAATTCTTTGGCGTCAATGGAAAATTCCTTGTTCTTCTCTGAAAACGGCTCAATAAAAATCGTACTTACACCCGGTCTCATCTTTTCCACAAGAGCCTTGAACTCAGCCTCCTCCATCCCCTTAAAGCCTTTGCTTGCCACAATCACTCCTATGTCTTCAATCTGCAAGATTTTCAGCGCCTCAAGGGCATAGGATGTTTCAGAAATAGAGTACTTCTCAGCCTTAAGCAAACCGCCCAAAAACAGCCTTTCATTGGTATTTTTACTAAATATTAAAACGCCCTTTGCCATATCATCAGGTTATATATAGTCGCAGTAGATGTCAAGTGCTTTTTACATTTGTCGAGAAAATTATCTCCGGCGGCGATTCGCGCGGAGTCTTTGAATAGGTCAGTGCTTAGCCTGTTTTTTCATGACATCTGAAACAGCATCCAGTATTGCCTCCGCAGCATTATCCTTTGTCGTCAGAGGCAATGACAGTTCTTTATTTTTCCTTATAATCGTTATCTCATTTGTATCTACGTCAAAGCCGGAACCGGCTGCTGTGACATTATTAAAAACAATAATGTCTGCATTTTTCTGTATGAGCTTTTTCTTTGCCCTGTCAAGCCTTCTGCCTGTTTCCGCGGCAAAACCTACAAGCAGCGGTTTATTTTTTAACTTCCCCATCTCAGAAAGGATATCAGGGGTGTTTTTAAAATTGACAGACAGTCTGCCTGATTTTTCTATTTTTGATTTTTTTTTTTTTTTTTTTAATAATTATGCCGGGGCCGTAGCCTTTTTTTTAATATTAGTATCGGGAAGGCATTTAAACATCGCATCTCTCATTTCCTGTGCTGTCTCTACGCGGAAAAGTGAATTCAAGCCATGAGGCTGCTCTAAACAGGACGGACCGCTAATTAGCATAACTTCAGCGCCCCGTCTGATACAGGCCCTTGCAACTGCATACCCCATCTTGCCGGAGGACCTGTTGGAAAGAAATCTTACAGGGTCAAGATATTCGCGTGTCGGCCCTGCGGTTACAATAACTTTTTTTTTAAAAAAGTCTTTCTTGCTGAATGCTGCTTTTATTGTCTCTATGATTTCACTGACATCAGCCATTCTTCCGATTCCTTCTTCCCCGCATGCCAGGGTTCCCTTGTCAGGACCGGCCTGAATAATGCCATGGGCTGTCAGACGCCTGAGATTTTCCTGAAAAATAGGATTATCGTACATCCTCCAGTTCATTGACGGAGCAATGACAACTTTCCCTTTAAAAGAAAGGAAGCATGTGCTCAGCAGGTCATCGGCTATTCCATTGGCAAACTTGCCTATTATATTTGCAGTGGCAGGAGCGATTAACATAAGGTCCGCTTCCCTTGGAAGATTTATGTGGGACATGGGGTCGTCAAAGACACCTGAACAGACCCTGTTTTCGGAAGCTATCTCAAGCGACAAGGGGGTAATAAAATTTTTTGAGGCATCAGTCATTATTACAGTAACTGACGCCCCTTCATCTTTCAGTCTTCTGACTAAATCAACAGACTTATAAGCTGCAACCCCGCCTGTTACACCCAGAAGTATTTTCTTATTCTTCAAAACCTTCTTCTTGTTTTTCACCGAACAGCTCTTCCAGCGCCTTCTTGTCCATTGTCTCTTTTTCGTGCAGATATACCTTCAGGTCTTTCTCCAGTTCCGTTAGTTCTTCAGGCGTGGCTTCTCTTCTCTTCTCCTCAAGCAGCCTTCTGTAATCAAACTTCTTTGCCTCTTCTTTTGCTTTTATCGCCTCTTCTCCTACGAGAAACTCAAGCTTGCCCAGAGCTGCCTCTTCAATAGCTATGGCAGTTACCTTTTTTGACTTTGTCTGAATCTTTGGTTTAACACCCACAGAGAGTTCTTTAGCCCTCTGGGAAGCTATCATCACAAGCCTGTATCTGCCGTCAATTTTCTTCTTATCAATCTCTACCGGAAGCGAAATAATATCCATTTACTGCACCCTCCGCCTTTCTCCTCAGCGAATCCGCCGAGGCGGAAAAAAATTTTTCTTTACCCATAATGGATCTATATTATCTGTACGTAATTTTTCTGAAGATATTATAGCCTTCATCTCCTCAATCGCCGTGTCAAACAGCGTGTTTATTATAACATAATCATATTTTTTGTATTCCCTTATCTCATCAGCCGCCCTTTTAAGCCTTCTTTGTATTTCTGCTCTTTAATTGCACATCCGTTTTTGAAGCCTCTTCTTCAGCGCTCCCCGTGATGGAGGGAGAATAAAAATATAGATGCCGTCTTTGTATTTTTTCCTTATCTGTCTTGCTCCCTGCGTATCTACATCAAGTATAACGTTTATGCCTTTATCCAGCATGGCCTCAAGCCTCTTTCTGGAAGTGCCATACAGGTTGCCATGAACCTCTGCCCACTCTATAAATTCATCTTTGCTTGCCATACGCCGGAACACATCTTCCTTTATAAACGTATAGTCCCTGTTATTAATCTCCCCGTATCTCATGGGTCTTGTCGTATAGGAAACGGAATGTTTCAGATTTTGGATTATTGAACTGAGATTCTGGCACAAAGTAGTCTTCCCTGCTCCTGAAGGAGCAGAGACAATAAACAGCCTACCCCTATTCTTCCTCTTCATTGGTTTCAGTCTTTCCTTCTCGTAGAGTCGAGTCTGCGACAAAAAATCTTTGCGTAATGGTCTCAACCTGCAGGGCGCTGAGTATAATATGGTCGCTGTCGGTAACTATTATGGAACGGGTACGCCTTCCCTCTGTTGCATCCACAAGCTTGCCCTGCTTTCTTGCTTCCTCCCTGAGCCTTTTCATCGGAGCAGAGCCGGGCGTAACTATAGCAACAACCTTTGACGCTGTAACTACATTTCCGAATCCTATGTTTACAAGCGCCGGTCCTAAATAACCTTTTTTCATCATCACCCCTATTAAATAAAGTGTGAGTTTTCAGTGTCTGTATTACTGACACTAATCACTGACACTGTTCACTGTAAATTCTGCACCTGTTCTCTAATCTTTTCTATCGCGCTCTTCATCTCTATAATGATACTTGCGATCCTGTAATCGCCTGCCTTTGACGCAACGGTATTTGCTTCCCTGTTGAACTCCTGCGTCAAAAAATCCAGTTGTTTGCCTATTATATCACCACTCTTAAGAATTTTTCTGAACTGCTTTATGTGGGCATCTATCCTTGTCAGTTCTTCTGTTACATCTCTCTTTTCAATCATAATGGCAACTTCCTGTGAAACTCTGTCTCTGTCATATTCCACGCCGTCAAGAATCTCCCTTAGCCTCTCATGGAATTTAACTTTATAATCCGCAATAACATCAGGCATAATGGACCAAAGGTCTTTGTTGAGCGACTCCACCCTGTCTGCCATATTAGAAATGTCTTCTGCTATCGCCCTTCCTTCTTCGACTCTCATCTTTTCAAGCTGCTCCATCGCCTCATTAAATGCGCCATACAATAAATCGCTGTCGCATTCCTGTCGGAGACTCGACTCTGCGAGACTCCCGGCAAGGAAAAGCTCTTTATAACTCAGAAGTGTCTGTATCTCTATGGCGCCCGGTATTGACAGCCGTGATTGCAGCGCCTTAAGGCTTTCGTATACATCCTTAGCAAGTTCCTCATTGAATTTAAGCCCTGCCTTACTATCCCCCACTGCTGAAACTGAAACATCAAACTTGCCTCTGGCAAACTTTTCCTTAAGCATCTTTCTCATGGGAATCTCATGCTCGCTCAATAATTGCTGAAGCTTCATGGAAATATCCATAAATCTGTGATTCAGAGAGCGTATCTCCACCCTGAAACCGTTTTTTTCAGCTGAGCCGAATCCCGTCATGCTCTGTATCATAGCCACAGTAAACTCCGTTAGAAAAGGAATAAGAATTTATTATTATACCATCCCCTTATAAATAGAGGGGCTTTCTAACGGAGTAAAATATAAACCAGTCGCTGTATTTAGTCAAATTAGACTATCCTGTAACCCACTTTTTTGTTCCGTGATAGGAAAAAACTTTACATCTGTAATATAATATATCCCAAATTCAATACCCTATGGTCTACGACCTGTAAGGAGGAACTTATGATCAAAATTTATTACGATAAAGATGCAAAGAAGAGCGTCCTTAAGAACAAAAAGATTGTCATTGTAGGATATGGCAGTCAGGGGCATGCACATGCCAATAATCTTAAAGAAAGCGGCATGGATGTAACCATCGGCATAAGAAAAGGCTCAAGCTGGGAAAAAGCAGAAAAGGCAGGGTTTAAGGTTCAAACGCCGTCAGAAGCTGCAAAGAAAGCAGACATAATAATGATGCTCGTTCCTGATGAATATGCAGCAGACATTTATAAAGAAGAAATCGCCCCTAATATAAAGAAGGGAGCCTATCTCGGATTTGCACATGGTTTTAACATACATTTCGGCCAGATAGCGCCTCCTCAGGATGTTAATGTCTTTATGGCGGCTCCCAAAGGCCCGGGGCATCTTGTAAGGTCAGAATACGCAAAGGGAAGCGGTGTCCCATGTCTTATCGCAATTCATCAGGATCCGTCAAAGGATACAAAGGCTGTTGCGCTCGCTTATGCATCAGGCATCGGAGGCGGAAGGGCCGGGATAATAGAGACAACATTCAGAGAAGAGACTGAGACGGATCTCTTCGGGGAGCAGGTCGTGCTCTGCGGCGGTCTTACATCCCTAATTCTCGCCGGTTATGAAACACTTGTTGAGGCAGGCTATTCTCCTGAAATGGCATACTTTGAATGCCTCCATGAGGTAAAGCTTATTGTTGACCTCATACACGAGGGCGGCATATCCACAATG
>CAZHHV010000100.1:5905-7454 GCA_964532335.1 uncultured Nitrospiraceae bacterium | reverse complement strand
CCAGCACAGGTTTTTTTAATATTTCACTTACAAAAAGCTCACCGAAAAACGGCATCATTCTTCCCCACCATAAATTTTTCGAGGATTTGCTGCTTTAAAAGTATAACCTAATAACTCTCTTTCGGCAATAAAAAATGAGAGGGGAATAACAGCGCATGGTTAATAACTCTGCTGCGGATTAGGCGCTTCCCGATTCTCTGCTGAAATCTAAAGACTTTGAGGGCATTCATGTCCCTGCCTATAAATCAATTGTATAAAATCCCATGAATTTGATATAATCCTTTTGCATAGCCATAGACCTTTATTCTCGACACGATTGTGCGTGCGGCAACGTATCATAATTAAAGATTTTTCTAATAGGGGGGGAATGAAGACTATATCTTTAATTGCGGGAATTATTTTATTAGCTTTTTATTGCACAGCGCATGCAGAAGAGCAATCTCAGACAAAAGAGCAGAAAGACTGGATTTATATTATCACTCCTGCAGAGAATTCTGAGGTTATCAGTAAAAAGCCGGCGATAAAGGTTGATTTATTAGAACCTGTTATTCCCAACACCCTGGTGGTATTACTTGATGGAACAGACATAACACAGCTGCTTACTTCCACAGAAAAGGGATTTAAATATAAGCCCATTATGGTTTTATCATCAGGAACACATAATCTCAGCATATCTGCTACAGATAAAGAAGGAAAGCAGTTCCAGAAGAATATCTCTTTTGCCACACGCCATAGCAGTGCCTTTGAAGAGGCGACATTCAATGTCAATAATGGAACAATTGTTTATTCTTCAACCCTGAGAAAAGATCCTGTAGATACAGCAATCCCCTACAGCAAGATAGAGGCAACGGTCCCATCTCAGATAAGATTGAAGGAAGTCCCAAACGAGCTGAGCCTTGAGGGCAACATAATATATATTGACCAGGACAAACCCCTGCTCCCCGGCGTGTCTCCACTGACACAGGCCATAAAAAAGGGTTTTGATGTGAGAAATTTTATCATCAGAGGGGAGCACAGAGGTCAATTGCTGAGAGTGAAGGCAGAGGCAGGGGATGTTACGATAAATGAGACACCCTACACTGCTCAAGGACTCATGAAGAGAGGGGGACACATAACCATCGGACATAAAGATGCTGAAGTTTCACTGTTTTCTGTTAAATCAAAGTCTATTTTCGGATTAAGGGACGGACTGGGGCTAAGATTAAACACAGACGAGCAGACCCTCGGAGGCTCATTCAAACTCTCGGTCCCAATCATAAGGACAGACATGTGGGTTACATACCTGACAGGTAAGGATAGCTCAACCCTCTCTTCTGGTACCTCGACTGCTGGTGGTAAAAGGAAAGGAGATGTGGTGAGCCTAATGCTTGCATCAAGGATTATAGAGGAAAAACTCATTGGTGATTTTGAGATTGCCAGCAGCAGGTTTGACCCTGACACCTCTGATGAATTTGGCAAGATGAGCGATAAGGCATGGCGGTTTGGGCTTGGCGGCAATATTGATAGATACTCCTATGAGGCAAAATACGAATACATTGGGAGGGATTTT
>CAZHHV010000100.1:0-5881 GCA_964532335.1 uncultured Nitrospiraceae bacterium | reverse complement strand
AAAGACAAGGAAGGAATCTCTCTAAGAGGTGGTGCAACATTTACGGACCACAGCCTGAATCTCACATTCACACGCTATAATGATAATGTAAAAGATGAGCCAATTTTGCCAGAAACCCTGAACTATCAGGCTGCATTGGATTATAATTTTACTCACTTTAAGACCCTGCCCATTGGCATGACTTTACAGAGGCATATAACTGACAGTACCAGAGAGCCTTCTGGATTTGACCCCATAGAAACCATTGCTGACACCGTAACAGGCAGGATAACATACACGCAGCCCAAATGGAGCATTGGTCCTTCTGTCTCTTATACTACCTCTAATGATAAGACACCCACAAATGCAGACAATACATCAACAACATATACGGCAGCCCTTTCATTAAATCCCGCAGAAGGGTTTGCCATAAGTGCTTCGCCAAGTCTGATACAGTCTAAAAATAAAGTTACAGATGTGAGGCAGGATACCTACACTACAAACCTTGACATAAGGTCTGAAATAGTAAAGAAGGTGGTCTTCTTTGACATTGGAGGAACCTGCTCTGTTATGAAGGCATCCGATGATTCTCAGGATTCATGGAATACAATGTTTAATACACGCCTTGCCTATAGCCTCAAGAAGCTCTTCCCTGAATATCTGAGTCCGACTGTGGCTTTAAAGGGTAACTACCAGAAGACTAAGGACAGGCTATCAGGGGTTGGTGAGGAGAAGTACACCATCTTTTTAGTATTCGAACTTTTAGCAAATCTGCGTTTTTAGGAGGAATTGCAATGAGAATCCTTAAATATTCAATCCTGATTGTTTTAATTATATTGGTTGCATCCTTAGCCAATGCCGCTGTAAGTACATCACCATCTTCTATTAATGTTGCAAAGGGTCGGTCTACAGGCGTTACTATTTCATATTCATTCAGTGGTATTACCTCTGATGGTGTGCTTACCTCTTCATCAGGCAACTTCCTTCTTGGTGCGCAGAACATTGGCAGTATCAATGTCCCTTTAAATGTGAACATACAAAATGGCGCAGGTCGTATATCAGAGACCATCATGGTATCTCCGAGTGTAATTGAAAGGGCATTCAGGCAGGGAATGGGGACATTTACCTATAAGAGGATATTTGCAACAGAGTCCGCAACTGTAAACATCAGGATAACACCTGAAAGCATAGCAGAATTTTCCATTAGAAGGGTTGAGCTTTATTTTGATGGCAAGGAAAAGAGGGCAGAAAAAATTGTTAACAGAAACTTCAAGAGATTAAAAGCCCATACAGACATCTATTTCAATGGTTCAGGGTTTTTACAGGGATACTGGGAGGTTGATGGACGGGTCATTGAGAATATAAGTAGGCATGTCTCATTTGGGGTAAAGGTAACCCTTTCAACGCCTGACATGCCGGGCATTCCAACCTTTGAGCCAGGATTTCATATCGTGAAGTTTGTTGTGACAAGCCCTCAGGCTCCGTTTGAACTCCCGCAGATACTTTACTGGGTGACAGCAAAGGAGGAACCAATTAAAAAGGCGTTAGATCTCGTTACCCCAAAAAAAGGCGCTATCATCTCACCTGATGAAGAATTCAGATGGGACAAGATAGAAGGCATATCAGTTTATCTGGTCGCCTTTATAAAAGAGGATGGAAGGACAATAGTCTTTTCTGCCCTGACCCGTGAAAGCTTTTACAAAATCCCGCAATCTGTCTTTTCCATGTCATTTACAAAGAAGATAAAATACCTATGGCAGGTGAAGGGATTTGATGGGGATGGAAACTTTGTGACAGGGAGTGAGGAGAGGAATTTCAAACTGAAGTAGGCAATATTATGGTCAATGCTAAAAATTTACACCGCCGAGCCTTTTTGGAAGCAATGGTTGCCTGCATATAGGAGCCAGAAAACGAGGCGATGGTAATCCAATCAGTAGAATTGGGATGTTTGAGCGGCAATTATCAAAACAGAACGAAGGAAGGAGGTGATGATACCTGGGTGTATTGAAAATAAAATATAGAAAAGTATTAGCGATTGGTTTCCCGGTAGCTATATTCATGGCTATAATAGTTTCCCTGTCTTTTGCCACGGAAAAGAAACCTGTGAGGATAAAGCCTGTGCAGACTGAAGTGAAGCCGAAGGTCGATAAAAAGCCTGCTGTAAAAAGCAGAGAAATAACAGGTGTGGATTTTGTCGCAACACCACATGCAAAAAGCAGAGAAATAACAGGTGTGGATTTCATCGCAACACCACATGCAAGAAGCAGAGAAATAACAGGTGTGGATTTTGTTGGAACCCCTACTGGAGGAAAATAAACCAAACATGCCAGACTAATCTGGCAAGAAAGAGGGAAAAGATGAAAAAAAGAGTATTTAAGGCAATCCCTAGTGTGATTGCGATGTGGATGTTATTACTAACCGGAGCGCCCCAGACTTCATATGCCCATGATCCGTCTGAGACCCCATATCCTGACAAATCCCATATTCACATTACAGGAAAGGTAACGACACCTGATAATAAACCTATTGAAGGGGTTTTGATAAAATTTCCATCGCAGCCATTCCAAGGTGTTCCACCCGGATGTCTCTATGGAACTCTCACTCTTGGGAAAACTAATGAGACAGGTTTTTATGAGAGTCGTGTCCTTTTTAATACAGCAGACCAAAAATGCAGGGATGCATTTGACAATGCAACTCCATATAATAAAATTGAATTTAAAGCGACAAAAGAAGGCTATGACATCAAAATAAAGTAAAGGGTTCTTTCAATGAAACGAGGTGATGGTATTTGAATGAATTGAAGGCGAATAAGAGGAATGAAACAGTTGCGTATAAATGTATTGTTAAGATTAGAAGAGGAGGTAAATATCATGAAAAAGATAACAAATTTGTTAATAGTATCTGTTTTGGTGGGAGTCATTTCTCTTTTGGGTTATGTGGCATTAAGCCATGCATTAGACCCTATAATAAAAAAAATGAAAGACTTCGTAATAAAAGACTATAGTAAGGTTACCTTTATGAAGTATACATTAACTATGACCCCAGCAGAAGTTAAGGATGGCGGGATGGTCACATACACCTTTAGTGTAAATAATAATGGCCCAAAACTTTCAAACGTTGAAATTAGTGTAACAGAGCCATCCACTCCTTCAGGGGCAGGGATGGGAACAGTTTATCTTTTTAAACAGATTATTATTAAGCCGGGGGTTAATACTTATAACCTCCCGGGTATCTCTTTTCGTGCTCCTGAAGGCGATAATAAAGGCGTGATGATCAGGTTGTTAGATATGAGGGAACCTGTACCGCATCCGGTAATTACTGCTGGCTATAGGGTGTTTGAGGTTGTATCTCCTACTTATAAATTAGGAAAGTAAATTAGGAAAGAGAACCTCTTTCGGTGGACGGATTGTTTCTGTGAAATTTGAAAAAGACTATACCATGGTTTCCATAAGGGTCTTGGATGAAGAAAACCTGGTTTTTCTTCCCAACAAGGCGGAACTGGAGAAATTTGGATTTAAAACTGCTCTTATGGTCCCATGGAAAATATTGGAGGATGAGGGTCATCCCCATAAGACTAATCCATTTAAAGTATGGGCTAACTCGGCTGAGATTAAATAATTTTTTGCGAACAATTAATTTTAACTCACTGAAAGGAGGACAAAAAAATGAAGAAATGGAGAGTCAAGCTATTGGTTATCATCCTTGCGTTATTTACAATCACAGCGGTAGTTTGGTTTACAGAAAGTAGCGTGATTTCCGCCCAGCAGATAACTGCAGTACAGTTTAACAGCAGTCTATCGCTTGCTGACAATCTTGTGGTTTTCAAAGGGAAAACCATTACGATTACCTTAGCGTCAGGTCGGACAATAACCGGTGTTGTAAAAACAGTAGAAACCAATCTTCTGCACCTGGAGAAGATAAGCCAAAAAGAGTTCTATGATGCCATCATTCCTCTTGATCGCATTGAGGCCATTGAGGCTCGAGTGCGATAATAAAGGCATGGCATATGTGAAGGTTCAACCTTTAAAAATCAACTTAGAAAGGAGTAAAAATCATGAAGAGGATCGCGAGCATAGTAATGATGAGTTTTATGGCTGTCATTTTTCTGGGTTTAATAACTTTAGCGTTTGCATTAGAACCAAAAGTATTGCCAAAGCTCCCTGGGAAACCTGAAAAAGTATTGCCAGCGCCCCCTGAAAAACCTCCTAAGATAACAGCAACCTTAGTAGCGATACCACCATCTTATCCTGGAAAATGTCCAAAAACGATTAAATTCGAAGGTCAGATTACAGTTGCAAACATAAAAAAACCTCTGAAACTACAGTATAGATTTATACGGAGTGATGGAGCAACCGCCCCTCTTGAAACATTAACATTTGACAACAATGGTACAAAGAAAATAGACACAACATGGACATTGGGTGGCCCGGGTTTACCTACCTATGAGGGCTGGGTGGCAATCAAGGTTATTTATCCACAGGATGTTGAATCAAATAAAGCCAACTTCAAAATTGAATGCCCAAAACCAACAGATCTGACAATAAACATAGCTAATTGGCCGAAGTCGGCAAAAGCGGATCAGATCATCGGTAAATTGCTTCAGGTTGTTGTAGCCAATCAAGGAAATACCGCTGTCAAAGGTGTAATTGCTATAGTCAGTTTGAGAACGAACGTATACTGTCCAATACCACCGCCTTTACCTAAGGATCTTTTTGTTTCCCCTCCACACTTTTTTAATGGGATACCGATAGGTGGTGATTTAAATGTTTCATTAAAGCCTGGTGAAACAAAGGATATAGTGGAGGATAAGCCATATTCGATTCCTGCTGATACACCAACAGGAAACTATTACCTCTGCGCCGTCGTAGATGCAGGTGATTTCGTAGAGGAGACCAACGAAAAAAACAATTGTACCTGCAGTCCGATAAAGATTGCAGGTGAAGCAAAAAAATAAAGATGCTTCCTTTTCTCAAAAGAAAAAATGGGATGACTCTATTTACCCTAAGTAACGAAGTGGCAATTGATAGAAAGAATGGGAAAATAGAACCGTTCAAAAACCAAGGAATAGGGGATGATAGAAATTGAGGTCCAGAGTTCCCCCGGTTTAGTAGACACATTTAAAGGTAAAATTGTAAGTAAAGGAGGAGGTGATGCTATTGAGGATTTAAGACTGAAAGTTTAGCAGGAAAGGGAAGTGAGCCAAATGTTCAGGCCCATAAATCACAAACCAGTTTCAGTATTGAAGGAGGAAAAGATGTTCAGGAAGCTTGTTTCTTTATTAATAGCTTTGAGTTTTCTGTTAATCGGCACCGGTATTGCTTTTGCAGCAGAAAAGCCGCAGTCGCCTACCACCGTTCAGCAGCCTACTCCTATTCCTGTCCCGGTATTTGTTTGTCCATCAGGATGGCACAAAAAGCCTGGCGCGTCGTATGTTTGCGTGCCCAACAAGCCGGCTCCGAGCAAGTGCCCTAAAGGCTACGAATATTTTGAACAGCTTACATGCATTGGTACAGGAGGAGCTTGCTGGGGTTGTGAGGTGGGATGCAAAATACCGCCGCCCAAATAGGTTAAACGGGCTATCGTTCTGGGGGTCAGGCAATGACCTCCAGAACCCCGCATGGGAAAGGGTAGCGGGGCTGGAGTTACAGGCTCTGAATAAATAAAACAGGGACAGCGGCCATTATTTATCAGATGGTTGCTGTCCCTGTTTGCTTTATAGGTGTAGGATCGGGTGTGTAAATTAAATAGGATTCCATTTTTCTTTATTTGTTAACCTTTAAACCTTATAAAGCATCCCAAAAATAGAGATAGACTTTTCCAATTAGTCCCCTCTCCCTTGATGGTAGAGGGGTAGGGTGAGGGTGAAATAATAACCTTTTTGGTTACCCCTCCCCCTCGCCCC
>CAZHHV010000099.1:0-7503 GCA_964532335.1 uncultured Nitrospiraceae bacterium | reverse complement strand
GCGCTGACAAGATTATCGCTCCCCCTTCCGGTGTTTATTATATTCATGAACACCGATGCTGTATTCGACATCATAGGAGACAAAAATGCCTTTGCGTCTTCGATGCGGATATCCGGCATCTTTGTTGACGCTCCCATACCCATTGCAATGCCTGCTGACATTGCAATGGCAAGAATCACCATAACCGCTATTGCTGATTGTCTGTTCATATAGTATTTCCTCCTTTCCATCCTTCCTCCATATGCAGCAAAGTTAAACGTTCTCCACCATTTCCCATACGCCGCATGGGCATATCCCCGCGCAGAAACCACAGCCTATACAAAGGTTGTCATCAACAACATACTCATAAGAGCCGTCTTTATGTTCAACTCTGCTTATTGCTCCCCAGCAGCATGTTGTCTCACACATATGGCAATCACGGCATGTAGCGCAGGACATGCACCTCTCTGCTTCCTTTGCGATTGTGAAATCACCGCGGCAGGCATCGTAGTATTCTGTCTTAATTCTCTCATATGCTATCGGCTGTTTTATTTCCGGCCACCGCGGGGCATGCATTATCTGATAGTTTATGTAGTCTGCTGCAAGCCTGCCATGGCCAATAGCGTGTGTCACAAGGCCAAGGCCTGTCACATCGCCTATGGCAAAGACCTTTACGTCTGATGTCTGGTAATTTTCATTCACAGGAATCCATCCTTTTTCGGTATGCACAGATTGAGGAAGGAAATCCAATTGCGGTATATCGCCGATTGCCATTACAACAAAGTCTGCTTCAATTGATGAACCATCCTTGAAAGAAAGCTTCCTGTCTTTTTTATCATAGCTGTCTGTAAGCTTGGGCCAGAGCACCCGGGTTCCTTTTGCCATTGCTATTTTCATCTCTTCGCCGAATGCGGATGGTTTCTGGATATCAACAGCAACCACTAATTCGGCGCCGCTGTTATACGCTTCTGAAGCTGCGTCCATCCCGACATTTCCCGCGCCTATAACAACGACCTTCTTGCCTTTAAGTTCAGGTTTTTTCCCAAGGTTTATGTCTTTGAGGAATTCATAGGCTGACACCGTGTCGTCTGAGCCATGGAATGAAATCTTTCTCGGTTGGTGCGCTCCGCATGCCAGGGCAACAACTTCATGCCCTTTATAGATTTCGTTAAATTTATTTTTATCAACCTTTGTATTCAGATGCAGATTTACCCCAAGCTCTTTGAACCTTGATATTTCTTTTTCAAGGATTTCATGAGGCAGGCGCTCCCTCGGAATGCAGAGCTCAATCTTTCCTCCGAGCTTATCTGTGGATTCATAAAGGTCAACGGTATGCCCTTTCAACGCAAGCTGCCATGCCAGGCTCATGCCGGCAGGACCGCCGCCTATAACAGCAATTTTATGCCCTGTAGGAGCTGCTTTTTCGGGTACAGGAAGGTCAAGCGACAGTTCTCCAAGCTTGTCTATTGCCAGAGGCTTATCAAGCCTTGCACGTGTACACGCCTGCATGCAGAGGTTAGGGCATATCTCGCCGCAGACAGTTGCCGGCAGGGGGCTGTATTGCAATACAAGCTCAAGCGCCTCGTTCAGCTTGCCCTGCCTGATTAATGAAGCCCTCTTGTGCGAGGGGATATGTGTCGGGCATGCATAAGCGCATGGAGGAGCAAATTTTTCATTTGCCCATACTGGCATATTGCGCCTGTCATTTCCCGTAGTAATGTACGGCAGTAAAGAGAGTTCATGATTCAGGTATTCTGCAAATATACCGCCGCTGCCGACTTCCTTGTCCCACATGTTTTTTCTGAAATCAGGAAGGGATACTCCGAGCCATTTTCTTCCGCGTTTTTCCTGCGGAGTATATGCAATAATTTTTTTCCAGTCCTCAGATGACTTTGTAAGTTCATTATAGTGCAATTGCCTGTCAACTGCCTCAAGGAATGGTTTTATATTTGTTTTTAGCCATTCCCAGTCCTGAGGAGTCAGGTCCACAAGTTTTACGTCTTTTTCACTGTAGCCCTGAATAGGGCCCCTGAAATATATTGTTCCGCCAACCATTCCAACACAGGGGCGGTAGCCTATGATATTTTTGGGATTTCTTGGATTAACACCGCATATTACCGCAATGCCTCCGGCTTTAAATTCTGCAAATGAATCTCCGACATTTCTGAAATACCATGACTGGGGAGGATCGAATCTTGGGTTATGCTTTGTCATTGTGTCGCATCTGGCGCCTCCGCTTCCCTGCACGTATAGCGTTCCCTGCGCAGCGGCATTCCATGCGCCGTTAGTTGCATCACCAAGCACGGTTATCTTTGCACCGCAGTTAAGCCATCCCACATCATCGGAGACGCTTCCATTTACAGTAATCTCGGTGCCCGGCATTCCCATGCTTCCAAGCCGCTGGCCTACCGGGCCTTCGACAGTTATCTTTACAGTCTCTCCCCTTGGCCAGATTCTGCCGCCTATGCCGTGCTGGCCGTCTGCGATTATGTTAAGCTGCCTTGCGCCTTCCTGAACTGTATGCTGTATCTGCTCCTCAAGGATGCGTGAAGGAGTTCTTTTGCCCTTTACGTTGCCGTGTATTATTACTGACTTAGCTGTCAGCTCTAAGCTTTCAGCTTTCAGCTTTTTCCTTTTGCTGACCGCTGACCGCTGATTGCTGATTGCTGATTTCTTAGCACGCATAATTAATCCCCAGCCTCTCTGCCATTGCTTTATCATCAGTGCTCAGGCCGTCCGACATTCCTATAGGAAGTTCTGTGCTTCTTCCCATGGGAGCAAATATCTTTCTTAGTTCAATGTCTGCCGCCTTGAAAGTCTCTACAACGCGCTCCGCAACTTTGTCGGAGTCAAGCCTCCTGTAAAGTTTCGGATCCTGAGTTGTGATTCCTCGCGGACATTTTCCTGTATTGCAAAGGTTGCACCTGTTGTATTCATCCCCAAAACAATCTGCTGCTGCCTGCATTATGTATTTGCCGATAGAAACAGCAGATGCGCCGAGCATTATCAGCGCTGCTGCATTTGCTGCGAGATTGCCTTTTTTACCCACGCCTCCTGCTGCTATCAGCGGAAGTTCGTTTTGTTTCCCCTGTTTTACGAGGTCAAGATAGCATTCCCGTAGATTTGAGGCAATAGGATGCCCCATCTTGTCCATAGAGACATTGTATGCGGCTCCAGTACCGCCGTCCTCGCCATCTATTGAGAGGGCTGCTGCATAAGGGTTTCTCGCAAGGTTATTCAAAACTGCACGAGCTGTCTTTGTGCCAGAGATCTTTGGATACACCGGCACTCTGAAACCCCATGCCATTGACATGGACTGAATCATCTTTGCAACAGCTTCCTCAATCGAGTACTTTGTCTGGTGTGTGGGAGGCGAAGCAAGATCAATAAACTGGGGAACACCGCGGATGCTTGCTATGAGCTTCAATACCTTTTGTGCCATCAGAAGTCCGCCGTCGCCGGGTTTTGCGCCCTGGCCATATTTGATTTCTATAGCGGCAGGGTCCTCAACCATATGGGGAAGGGCGTGGATTATCTCATCCCATCCAAAATAACCTGATGCAATCTGGATGATAAAGTATTTCAGATATTTTGATTTCAGAAGTCTCGGCGGCATTCCGCCTTCGCCGGAGCACATTACAACAGGCATTCCCTCAACTTCATTGAGGTATGAAACTCCCATTGCAAGGCCTTCCCACATTGGGGGAGAAAGAGCGCCAACTGACATGCTTCCAATCATTATGGGATATATCTCACGCACAGGCGGAATAAATTTTGCGCTGTCTTTGTTTACGTAGAGTTTGTTGTTTTCAATCTTTAATGGAAGCTCTTCAGGTGGAAGTATCCTTCCCAAAAGAGTCCTTACGTGGAATTCATGTCTGCCTGCATCGAGCGCAGGGTCGGTAAGCATTGAGATTCTTGTGAACTTAAGCCTGTCCAGAGTTGAGATGGACGGGTCGTTTCTCCTTCCGCCTCTCTTGTATCCCTCTCCGCCTTTATTTTTATAGTGGAGGAATTTATTCTGAGGGTTAAACTCAGGCTCTATCGCCTCATTGGGGCAAACAAGCGTGCATGTCCCGCAGCCTGTACAATATCTTTCCATATCAGTTACCTGCTCAACAATCTGGATGACCTTTCTTTCTGCCTTCGGAGCAGGGGAATCACCTTCGGAAGACACATATCTCTGAACTTTTACAGTTGCTTCTATTGCCTTTACAGGGCAGACCGCAGTGCACTGACCGCACCTTTTGCACCTGTCATCGCGCCACCGGACAATATATGGAAATTCTCTTAGAGAAAGTTTGTGATTGTGGTCAAGTCTTAACCCTGAAGCTGGTTCCATACCTTAACCTCCTCTGCTCCGGGTGAAATAATCACCATATCGTATTTCATAGGGAAGATATCCATGGATTTATCTCTCTTTGGAACAGCCTTGTCCACTCCGCATTCCTCTGACATGAGCGCATATTTCCCTTTAACGCCTGCGACTACACCGGGGCGGAGTTTCTTTGAATCCTGAACCATAAAGCATGTTCCGTCAGGGGTAAATCCGATAACCATATTGGGACCGTCTATACAAAGAGGCCTCAGTGACTGTTTGATGAGTCTCAGCGCTCCGCTGTCTTTTCTGTTTTCCATCTCTGATATTTTAAGCGGTGTAATTACGTCTTTGTAGTAGATTAAGGGGTAATTCAACTGTCTTGATGCATAGTGAAGTATGTGTGTGAAGACCTCGCTGTCGCTGTTATAGCCCGTGTAGCCCGGGAATCCCCTGCTCGTCAGAAACTCTCTGATTGGAACAAATGCAGTATTTTCACCGTTTGTCATTGAACAATAACCCTGAATAAAGAACGGGTGGCATGCGTAAAGATATATCTGGTAGTTTGTATTCTGCCTTCCCTGTGCAAAAATGATTTTTGCCGTAATGCCATTTCTGTCAAGGCCAAAGAATTCACCCAGTTGAAGTGGATCCCCAACCTCTTTCAGAGTTATCACATCAGGGTAGAATGAGAATGCAAAAATAGATTCGTCAGGCTCACCGAGTTTTCTTAATGCAAGCCGTGTATTCATTAAGAGATATTCTTTCTCCTCTACAGATTTGTCTTTATAGGCAGCGGGATAGTCATAAACTCTTGCAAAATAATGATCGCGTGGCGCTATTCCTTTAACCACTTTTATCTTTGGATTCCATATATGTTCGAGCTTGAATCCCTTTTTCTTCATATAATCATTAACAACCTCTATCCCCTTTTTAGAGCAGATGCCTGACAGTATCGGATATGCTTTTAACTCCTCAAATTCTCCGCCGAGGTCTTTAAGTGTAAGTCCAAGACCTGAGCCGTCATGCCCTTCTTTCATTGTTTCAAGGGCGAGGATATTCTCCATGGGAGAGAAATATTTATTTGATGTTATCGCGGCTAATCTGCACACTGTTTCTGCCTCTTAGTAAAATTATATCCTTATATTCCTTTTTAGGCAAAAAAAGCGTCTCTACCAATTTTAACGGCTTTATTGGCAGCAGACGCTTACTTTGACGGTAACCGTTTGCCATTCTTTATTTTAAGAATTAGCGTCAGTTTTTGTCAATAAATGATTGACAATTACTCGGAGCATTGTATAAAGTGGAAAGACTAAAGGTAACCGTTTACCATGAGCAAGATATCATCGGGCATAAAAAGTCTGGACAGCCTTATCGATTCCCTCTATATAGGCGATAATGTTGTATGGGAGGTGGATGCAGGAACATCATACGATGTGTTTGTCCAGAATTTTATCAGACAATCATTTGATGATTCACAGAAGGTAATTTATGTGAGCTTTAATAAGTCTCCCCAGAGCATTCTGAATGAGACAAGGGATTTCCTGTGCCCTGAACACTTTATTCTCATTGATTGTTTCACCTCAGGTAAAGGCAAAAATGATAACACCTTCTCCAGGTTTTATGAAAATCCAACAAATATAAATGTTGTAAGGATAAAAAATCCAAAAAATATAGAAGAGTTTACCCAGACGTTTAACTCCTTAGAGGACAGCCTTCCAACAGGTGTAAGGTATGTTATTGAGAGTCTGACAGGGATGCAAGACCTCTGGGGTGATGAAAACGATACCTATAGATTTTTCACTTATATGTGCCCAAGACTTTATGACCTTGGAACAGTTGCCTACTGGATTCTGGAAAAGGAAGCGCATAGCCAGAAATTTAAAGCGAATCTCCGTCATATAACACAGGTGGTCTTTGACTTATATAAAAGAAGAGATAAGTTGTATATGAAGGCGCTGAAGCTTGATGGCAGACAGGACAGGGAAGCATTCAAGCCGCATTCATACGAGATTGAAGACAATAATATTTTCATTGTACCGGCAAAGAAAGAGCCTGCTTTTAATATCGGCGGACAAATAAAAAATGCAAGGATAAGGCTTGGCATGTCTCAAAAAGACCTTGCAGATAAGATCGGGCTTACATCAAGCTTCATCTCACAGATCGAAAATAATCAGATAAGCCCCTCCCTTAATTCTTTTTTGCAGATTGCTGAGGCGCTTGGAATTAGTCCGGATGATCTTTTGCAAAAAGAAAAAAAACGTGATGAAGCGGACTGGCTCTTCAAAAAAGGCCACACACTGCAATCTCTTTTAAAAAAAGAAGACGGGTATTCATTGTTCAATATAGTTTCTAATGATAAAACATCCGCATATCTGACAGTAATAAATGCCGGCGCTGAATTGGACAGCCATTTTCTTAATAGTAAAAAAAACGAATTAATCCATGTGTTGAAAGGGACTGTTTCGGTAAAAATCGAGAACTCCGAAAAGATGCTTTCTTCAGGAGATTCGATATATCTGGAACACTCTCTTCCTTTGGTATGGAAAAATTCATCTGAAGAGGAGGTTGAATTATTGGTGATATGTGTTTGATGCAATGTATTTTGAGTGAGCTTTAATAAGGCAAAAAAGCCTTAAGGATTTTTTTTGCCTTTTCTCTAAAGAAATACTTAATTCATGTGCGTATTAGTTTACTGATACTTAAAAAGGGGGAGGTGAGAGAAACAGAAGTTGAAAAAGTAAGTAGCTGGAAGTAGGAATTCAGTATAGGCATTTAGCAACACACAAAAAACTTATAGAAGGAGGAAAACAGATGAATTTGCAGCAGCCAAATGCTAATGACGCAACAAGAACACACAACCGCTCAAAAAGTGTCACGCCGATGAGCGGGCTTTGCACCAGGTGTATTGATGGGTGCAGAGGAAATTGCGAGGTTTTTAAGTCAACTTTTAGGGGCAGAGAGGTTATTTATCCGGGGCCGTTCGGTGAAGTAACCGCAGGCGGCGACAAAAATTATCCGATTGACTATTCTCATCTGAACATTCATGGTTATGCCCTTGGAGCTAAAGGCCTTCCCAAAGGTCAAAAAGGCGATCCCGATACCGCCACATTTCCCAATGTCAACACGGAAACCGAATATGGCTGGAGCAAAAAGGTAAAAATGAAGGTGTCGATTTTTACCGGCGCTCTCGGATCTACTGAGAT
>CAZHHV010000098.1:0-7576 GCA_964532335.1 uncultured Nitrospiraceae bacterium | reverse complement strand
GGAATTACTTCTTCATCTTGCGCCCGGAGGCCCCGTATCTCGCCCTGCTTTCCCTAATCTCAAACCCGATTTTCCTTTTCTTCGGCTCCGGCGGAGTCATGAGCTGTCTTATCGCATCAAACACGCCCTTGAACTGTGAGTCATATTTTTTCTCCATCTCTTCCAGTTTCCGCGCGAGGTCTTTATGTGTTGCAAGCATCTGGCGAAGATGAATAAACGTTCTGACGACATAAACGCTCATTGCTACTGCCTGCTTGCTGTTTAAGACAGTTGCAGCCATAATCGCTCCGTGTTCGGTAAATACCCATGGCAAGAAACGAGGGTCGCGGTGCTTCTGTGAACCGGTCGCAATTTGCGACCGGTTCGAGTCATCCTTTTGCGTCTTAAAGTTTTCCCATTCTTCAGTGGTCAACTGAAAAGCGAAATCCACAGGGAATCTGTCCATGTTCCTTTTTACCTGTTCGTTGAGCCTCTTTGTCGTGACCCCATAAAGCTCTGACAGGTCGGCATCCAGCATAACTTTTTCTCCATGGATCATCAGAATCTTTCTTTCAATCATTTCGACCGGAATCAGCGCTTTCATTATGCCTCCAATTTTCCTCTCAATATTAAAATCTTTCGGCAATATTTGCAAGACGAAACATCACTCACTTGTCAATGAGTCATATGCAAGACTATAATACAGCATGGCAAAGGTCAAAACTTTCTTTCAGTGCCAGGCATGCGGATATGTAAGCCCAAAGTGGCTTGGCAAATGCCCGGACTGCGGTGAATGGAATACCCTTGCTGAAGAAAAAAAAGAGACAAGACAGGGAAGAAAATCATCGGGAAGGTCTGAACCCCAGCCCCTGAACACAATCGTCAGCGGAAAAGAAAAGCGCACAACAACAGGGATAAAGGAATTTGACAGGGTTTTGGGAGGCGGGGTTGTTGCAGGCTCTGTAATCCTTGTCGGCGGAGACCCCGGAATCGGAAAATCAACTGTCCTTATTCAGGCGCTGTCAGGCCTCTCAAAAAAATATGAAAGCGTGCTTTATGTATCCGGAGAGGAATCTCCTGAACAGATAAAACTGAGAGCGGAAAGGCTTTCTGTAGATTCCGGAAAGATAATGCTTCTTGCAGAAACATCGCTTGAGAATATAATCGACACAGCCTCAGAACTAAAACCCGGCGCAATAGTAATTGATTCCATCCAGACAATGTACACAGAGGAAATATTGTCAGCCCCGGGGTCTGTAAGCCAGGTGCGGGAATGCGCGGCAAGGCTGATGTTCTTTGCAAAGAAATCAGCAATTCCCGTTTTTCTTGTCGGGCATGTGACTAAAGAAGGCGCAATTGCAGGCCCGAGGGTTCTTGAACATATAGTTGACACCGTTCTTTACTTTGAAGGAGACAGAGGACATTCTTACAGGATATTAAGGACTGTTAAAAACCGCTTCGGTTCAACAAATGAGATAGGCGTGTTTGAGATGACAGATTCAGGGCTTTCGGAGATTGAAAATCCATCTGAATTATTCCTCTCGGAAAGGCCGCTTAATGTCTCAGGCTCCACAGTTGTTGCAAGCATGGAAGGGACGAGGCCGCTGATGGTGGAGATTCAGGCACTGGCCTCGCCGACAACATTCGGAATGCCGAGAAGGACCAGCATCGGAGTTGATTTCAACAGGGTTAATCTTCTGACTGCAGTGCTTGAGAAAAAGGCAGGACTTCATCTGGGCGGAATGGATATATTCATAAACGTAGTCGGCGGGCTCAAAATAATTGAACCTGCAATTGACCTCGGAATTATAATGACGATTGCATCATCGCTGAGGGACATCCCCATTGATCCTAAGATATTTATGTTCGGCGAGGTGGGCCTTTCAGGCGAGATACGGGCAGTTGCTTATGCGGAGCAGAGGATTAAGGAAGCCGCAAAGATAGGATTCAAAAAAGCGCTCATGTCCGGAACAAACAGCGAGAGGCTGAAGGAATCTTTCGGGCTTGAGATCATGGGAGCGGGAAATGTTGAAGAGGCGCTTGAAAGCATCGGGATACGATAGCAGGTCAGCTATCAGCTATCAGCTATCAGCCATAGGAAGAGCTGCAGGCAAACAAATCACCTGTTATTACTGCGCTACTGTTCTACTGTGCTTCTGCTCTACTGTGCTTCTGCTCTTAACCTCCTGCACTGCAAAGAGGGTTGAACTGCCTGATTACGAAGGCATTGATGTAAGAACAGTTATCACCGAACGCAGCCGCATAGATGGCGTTGAGGCTACATTTTCAGTGGAATTCGAAAAAAACGACAGCACAATGACAGGAGACGCAGCGCTCACGCTTACGGAGAAAGCCCTTGATCTGAGGATATACTCTATGGGATTTCTCATGGCAGAGATAAAAGAGACGGACGGAATAATAAAAAGCGCCCCTCCCTCTGACAGGAATAAAAACATAATACTGGTAGAAGGGTTAAGAAGCAGTATGTTGTGGTGGCTGATAAAAGACTATGGCATTGAAGAGCAAAACAATAGTTATCATATCAGAAATTCAAGCCGGAAGATTGTCATTGATAAAAAAACCATGCTCCCGGTATCACAGACAATAGAACTTGAGAATGGCAAAGAACTCCGCATTTCTTATGATGAACCTGCAAACAGCAATGGATTCTGGTATCCTTCAAAAATGAAAATAGAATTATCAAAGTATGTTGTAAAACTGCAGATTAAGAGTATCTCCTTTATTCCTCACTCAGCCCAAGGTCCACAGTAACAGCCCTGATAATCGCCTCATCTATGCTATTCGTCTTAAAGAGGAATCCGTCAAGAAGGGCATTGTCGCAGATAGTGTTTATCAAACGCGGCACGCCGTTTGAATAACGATATATAGCCCGCATGGCATCTTCTGTGAATGGATTTTTAGGAGAACCGGCAATATGCATCCTGTGAATTATATACTCCTTTGTATTCTCTTCAGAAAACGATTTCAGCCTCACCTTTATTGCAACCCTTTGTTTTAACGGCTCGTCAAGGGCAAGCACGCTGTCAAGTTCCGGCATGCCGACAAATATGAAATTCACCATCTTTCCTTCAGGCACCTCCATATTCAGCAGCCCCCTGAACTCCTCCATTATCTCTTTTGATTTCAGCATCTGCATCTCATCAATAATAACAACCGCTGTCTTGCCCTGTTCGCCCAGTTCAAAAAGTCTCTTGTATATCTGGCTGAGAAGTTCTACCTTCTCTTCCTTTACATCCGTAACGCCGAGTTGTATGGCAAGTTTTTTCAAAAGCCAGTCAGCGCTTACCGCTGAATGAATCACAACGAGGAGAACCGCCTCATAAATATTCTCATCAAGCTCTTCAAGCAGCCTGCGCGCAAGCGTAGTCTTGCCGGCGCCGATGTCTCCTATGACAACAGCCAACCCTTTCTTTGTATCTATGGCATATTTCAGCCTTACAAGCGCCTCTGAATGCTGTGTGCCCTTATAGTAAAACCTGTTGTCAACAACATTTGAAAACGGATGTTCTTTCAGCTTATAAAACTCAAGATAATCCATAGGTTACAGATAAGAAACTCTCTCCTTCTTTATTTTCTGTTTCTCGGTTGTTACCGGTTTTTCTGCAGGTTTTGACACATGCACCTTCAGCAGATTAATCTTTTCTGCAACATTTCTGAATTTTGAATTCCAGCCGTATACTTCCGTATAGTGTCTAATCGCCTCTTTAAGATTTTCATTTTTCTCATACGCCTCTGCAAGTTCGTATTTCACGCCCCAGTATGATTCGTCCTTCGTCCCTATCTTTTCCATCACACTGTTGAAAGATTCAATTGCAAGGGAATACAGTCCCTTTGCCATATAACACATCCCCAGCATACTTACCGACGGGATTAATCTTTCAGGGTCGTTCTTGGATGTCTGAAATTCCCTTATTGCATCGTCTATCAAGCCCATTTCTTTATATGCAATCCCGAGATTGTAATGCGTTTCCGAATCCTCTGTGCCTATTTCTTTTTCAAGCCCTTTCTTGAACTCTTCAAATATGCCGAGGACATCGCTTTCCAGAGTAAATTCAGGAGCTGCTTCTGCCTCAAGGATATCTGAAATCACAAACTCTTCTGTTGGTTTTTCAATAACTTCTTCTATCGGTTTCTCTTCGGCTCTAACTTCTTCCCTGGCTTTAGCCTCAACCAGAGAAAGCTTTTCTCTTATCTCATTGTTATCCGGAAATAGTCCAAGAAGTTTCTGATACACTGCCTTTGCATCCTCATACAACCCCTGCCTTAAATAAAATTCTGCCTCTGCCGCATCCTCTATGTAATCCTCCACGCCATGAGCAGGCATCGCTTTCTGGGCAATAAATTCTTCAGCCGGTTGCATTGACAGCCTCTCCATCAATCTTGGATCCTCAGGATTTATTTCGTATGCCTCCTTAAGAATACTTTCCCTCAACTCAATATTTCCGGCTTTATCGCAAAGTTCTGCAAGAATAAGACACTCACTCACAGCCTGTTCTTTGTCGCCCATCTCTGAATATAAGGATTTAAGCTTTTCATGGACATCAATATTTTCAGGTTCCTGTATCTTAAGAGGCTCAAGCATTGCCCTTGCTTCATCATAAAGTCCATATCTTAAAAATATATCTGCCTCTGCAATGGACGCCTCAGCCGATTTTTTAGGTTCTGCTTCTGCATATTCCTCGCCAAGTTCCCTTTTTATATCGGTTATTTTTTCCTTTAATGCAGTGTCATCAGGATGTATCGCCGACGCCTCCTTGTAACACTCCAAAGCCTCCTTCAGCATTCTTTCTTCTGAAAAAACAAAAACATCGCCCAAAGAAACCAGTTCCGCAAAAGCTGATTCATAATCATTCTTCTGTTTATACAGCGCCACAAGCTTTTTTCTCGTTTCTACAGGTTCTGTATCTATGAACATCGTCAGGATATTCACAGCCTCGTCAAGTTTTCCCTCAAATATTACTTCATCTATGATCACCTTGTACTCTTCCCATGCCTTCTGCTAATTCCAGCTCTCCGCATACATCTCACCGAGAAGTTTCCGCGCCGAAGTATTTGAAGGTTCTATTTCGGTAATCTTTGATATATACTGCATTGCCTCTGAAAAAGACTTTGCCTTAACCAGAGACTCTGCATATTTCAAGAGCAATTCAGTATCTGACGGGGAAAGTTCAACCGCCTTCTTCAGATATTCCTGAGCCTGACTTGGATTGCCTGTTTTCTCGTATATTGAACTCAGCCCAAGCAAAGCCTCATTACTGTTGGGCTGGAGGTCCAGTGATTTTTTATAATACATACCTGCATTGTTGACATCATCTTTCTCGTCATATAACCTCGCTATATGCAGATACTCTTTTGCAGCCTCAATCTGGAGCCCTTCCTTTTTGAAAATCTCCGCCACCTTATTCCTCAAAGGGATGTTAGACGGAGAGAGGCTCAGGATTTTGTCATACGCCTTTAATAATTCATCCTTTTTTCCTTCTTTGGAAAGGATATCCGCGCTGGCAAGATAATACTTTGTGGCATCGGTTGTCAGCCCTTTTTCCTCGCTTAACTCTCCAAGAGCATATAAGGCAGACGTGTTTGAAGTGTCAATATTCAATATCTTCTTGTAAAGGGCCAGCGCCTTCAGAGAAAAACCTTCGTCCCTGAAGAAACGCGCTGCCTTATGAAAGGAATCTACAGCAGGAGTCTTGTCGCCTTTTTTAAGATATAGGTCTCCGATAGTATTATAAGTATTTGCATCAGGGGATTCCTTTATAAGTTTTTCCCATTCAGCAATTGCCTTATCTATCTGTCCCCTTGCAAGAAACTTCTGGGCTTCTCTTATTATCGTTGCTTTATCAAACATTTCCTTATTTTAAAAGTATCACATATTGACAAAGAGTGTCAATTAACGGGCATGCTCATATCGCTTCGTTTAACTACTTGCATCTGAATTCAAAAATCAAATTCCCATAGCAGTTTAAGACCGCTTTCTTTATGCAGAGATACCTCCATCTGTAAAAATATGTAATCCAGAAATAGAAATGTCCGCTTTTGCCGAAATAGAAATGTCCTATTCCAAGTGATGCTAAACTGCCTCTTTTAAAAAAAGGAGGCAAGATGGAAGGAAAGGACATTATCGTGTTAAAGCAGAGAGAGTTAAAGCGGTTGCATGTAATCCACAAAGTGCTTGATGAGGCATTAAAGCAGGTAGAGGCAGCGGAGATACTTTCATTAAGCGCGCGGCAGATAAGGAGGATAATCAAGAAAGTAAGAGTTGAAGGAGATGTCGGCATAATACACAAATCGAGGGGAAAGCCATCAAACAGGAGACTCCCCAAGAAGATAAAAGACAAAGCAATAAAGTTTTATAGAGAAAAGCTCAAGGGATTTGGGCCGACCCTTGCATCCGAGAAGCTATTAGAGCTTGAAGGCATTGAGGTAAACGAAGATACCTTAAGGAAATGGCTGATAGAGACAGGAGACTGGCAGAAGATCAGAAAGAGCAGGAAACATCGTCAGTGGAGAGAGAGGAAACATCACCTTGGGGAGATGATCCAGATAGACGGAAGTCATCATGACTGGTTTGAAGGCAGAGGGCCGGAATGCGTGCTTATGGGCTATATAGACGATGCAACAGGAAAGGTATTTGCGAGGTTTTACGAATATGAAGGGACCATGCCGGCAATGGACAGCTTCAAACGCTATGTTAAAAAATACGGCATACCTATAAGAGCATATCTTGATAAACACACAACCTACAAATCCCCTAAAAAGGCAGCATTTCCTCTATATGATGAAGAACCCTTAAGCCAATTTGAAAGAGCGATGAAAGAACTTGGGGTTGAAGTAAGCCATGCACATTCACCTCAGGCAAAAGGAAGAATAGAGAGGCTATTCAGGACCTTTCAGGACAGAGTCGTAAAGGAAATGCGGTTAAAGGGGATAAAGACCATAGAAGAAGCAAATAAATTCTTGGTGAGTTATTTGCCATTGTACAACAAAAAATTTGCAGTTAAACCAAAGGAGAAAAAAGACATTCACAGAGACATTCCTAAGGGATTGAACCTTGACAGGATACTTTGTATTAAGACAGAGCGGACATTAAGGAATGACTTCACAGTTGCCCATAACAGGAAACTTTATCAGATACAAGACAAAATAAAAGCAGAGAAGGTCATTGTAGAAGAAAGAATAAACGGGACGATGGCAATAGCACATGATGACACATTCTTAAAGTTCAAAGAGATAACGGAAAGACCTGAGAGGCAAAAGACGAAGCCTCGCCTTTGCAGAAAGAAAAGACAGTGCAAGCCTCCGGCAGATCACCCGTGGAGGAAATTTAAGATTAACGGATGGAAGACAAACAGATTGGCATGGGCTGCATAAATAGGGGGTATTGAGATATGGGTCGCGCCTGGATAATCAATTTTAGGGCATTTAGCGAAGACGATTTTTCCAAGGATGCTGAAAAAATACTTGTTATGAAGGCGGATAAGTTAAAATACAAAAGCGGACATTTCTAAATCGGTATAACATCCATCCAGTTGACTCATAATAAAATGTTACCGAAGGCTCGCTGACTCAACGTGTT